>JAGTJU010000007.1 GCA_022184915.1 Myxococcales bacterium
GGGAGACGGTGGAACCATGTGCGCGAATCATCCCTGCCCCACCCCGAAAGTGTCAAATTTGAAGTCCGATCCAGGGCTCACGCGCTACGATCCACAACTTATCCACAGCGAACGGCCGCTCGTTTGACTGGCGTCGACCGACTGCCTAGAGTGCAGCGGATCCTTCGTCGTTGCCCCGTCAAGGTTGACTCAGTTCCCGCGACATGCGGGGCGCAACCGCGCGGTCGACGTCTCCGGTGTGGAGGCGCGCCCCCAAAGGCGCCCTCACGGTGCTTCCTCTTCTTCTCGATACGCGAGCTCTTTCATGTTCAAGCCAACCTCACGATCCACCATGCTGCGCGTGGCCCTGTGCGCCCTGGCGCTGGCAGCGTGCAAGTCGAGCAAGACGACCACCGAGCCGGGGGCACCGGCCCCCACGGCCTCCGCGGACAACACCGCCCCACCGGCGCCTCAGCGGGTGTCCGTGCGCCCAAAGCTGCGCACGGTGAGACCCTTGCTGGCGGAGGCGCCCCGTGCGGAGCTCGACGTGGACGGCCTCTTTGTCGACATGGGAACGGCCGAGCAGCACAAGTACACGCGCGGCGGCTGGGGCACGGGCTGGGGAGACAACGGGAGCCGTGACGGCGCGACGTTTGGCCGGGCCCTGGCGTCAAACACGGCGCTCGACGTCGAACTCATGAGGCCCGCAACGTCTTTGGTGGTGCAGGCCCGCAGTGACGTTCCAGGCCAGAAGGTCACGCTGTACCTCGACGGAAAGGCCATTGCCTCGGCGGACGTGGGCAGTGACTTCGCCGCGGTTGTTTTCCCTTTCTCATCGCCGGTCGAGGCGGGGCGCCACAGCCTACGGCTCCTGTTCAAACAGCCAGGAGACGTCCGCGCAGAGGTGAACTGGCTTCACCTTCCGGTTGACGCGACGGCGAAGGCCCCACTGGCCGTCCCTCGCGTGATGCCCATCAAGGTGGGTCAGTCTCCCAAACGGGCCCTGGTGGCGCCGTCCTCCCGGACCTACGGGTTCTACGTTCAACCTCCCAAGGGCGCGCGCCTGGTGTTCGACTATGGTTCCACCGTCGACACCACATTCATGGTGCGGGTGGCGACCGATGGCGCAGTGCCGGCCGAGCTTTGGGCCGGCAAAGCCACCAGCAGCTGGAACGAGGCCGAGGTCGACCTGTCCGCTTACGCGGGCAAGGCCATTCGCCTCGAGCTCGCAACGACGGGCGCCCAGGGCGTCACGGGATGGGGCGAACCCGAGCTGATGGTGAGACCGGAGGACCTGGCCGAACCCCTGGCGCTCGAAGCACCCACGCCCCCGAAAAACGTGGTCTTTTTGCTCATCGACACGCAACGGGCCGACGTGTTCGACGCGTTCAATCCAAACAACGGCGTCTCAACCCCCGCCTACGACGGCCTTGCCGCCAAGAGCCTGGTGTTCACCAAGGCCTACGACAACGAGAACTGGACGAAGCCCTCCGTGGCCACCTCGCTGACCGGCGTCTACCCCGTCACCCACGACACCAAATCCGACAGCGCCAGTTTGCCCGAAGGCCTGGAGATGGCCTCTCAAAAGTTCAAGTCCGAAGGCTTCACCACCGCCGGTTTCGTCGCCAATGGGTACGTCAGCGACAAGTTCGGCTTCGACAAGGGCTGGGACATGTTTCGGAACTACATCCGAGAGGGCCGCAAGACCGACGCCGAGAACGTTTTCAAGGATGCGCTGGCATGGCTCGAAGAGCGCAAGCCGGAGGAGCGAACCTTTCTCTACATCCAAACCATCGACCCGCACGTGCCTTACCGCACCGACGAGACCTACACGAAGCCGTATTTCGCGGAAGCCTACAAGGGCAAGCTGGGCCCCAGCATCGAGGCTGAAGAGCAAATCGCGCTTTCGAAGACGCCCGACAAGTTTACCGACGAGGATCGCCGGTGGGTGCGGGCTCAGTACCAGGCGGAGGTCACGTACCACGACACGATGCTGGGCAACTTTCTCAAGGCCCTCGAAGACAAGGGCCGCCTTTCGGACACCCTCTTCGTGATCACGAACGATCACGGCGAGGAGATCGGCGATCACGGGCGCTGGGGGCATGGGCATAGCCTCTATGAGGAGCTGCTGCGCGCGCCCTTGTTGATGCACCACCCGGCGCTGTTCAAGGCGGGCCAGTTCCAGGATGTCGTCGAGCACGTGGACCTGGTTCCCACCTTGGTCGACGCCATGGGGCTGTCACCCATGAAGGGAGCCGATGGCATGTCGCTGCTTCCTGCGCTGCGGGGTGAACCGGTGCAATGGCCGCTCTACGCCGTGGCCGAATTCCAGGAAGCCAAGCGCGCGCTGCGTGTTGGCGATTGGAAACTGATTCGCAGCACCGGCAGCCTGCGCGAGCTTTACGACCTGGCCAACGACCCTGGCGAGACGAAGGACGTCTCGAAGGAACACCCCATCGCGCTGCGCCTGACGGAGGTGCACATGGGCGAAGCGGCAGCCAACCCGCGCAAGCGACAGCGGCTCGATGACGCGGCCACGCGCCAGCGCTTCACGGCCGGTCGCGCCAACATCGATCCCGAAATGCGTCGACAATTGGAAGCGCTCGGGTATTTCGGAGAGTAAACGAAGACTCATGCCCCTCGTGACAGCTGCCCTTCACCCCGCGCCTCGGCTCCGCCCGTGGCTGGCCACCTGCGCGGCCCTGGGCGCCCTGCTCATCGCCGGCCCCGCCGAAGCCTACGTGGGGCCGGGGGCAGGGATCGCGATCGCGACCACCGCGCTCGCCTTCGTGGTGAGCCTGGTCCTGGCCATCTTCGGCCTGCTGCTCTGGCCTCTGCGTTACGTATACCGCCTCGTCTCCCGCAAACGCCCCCCCAGGCCCGCGCGCGTGAAGAGGGTGGTGCTCATCGGACTCGACGGTCTGGACCCGGAGCTGGTGCAGCGGTTCATGGACGCCGGGCGCTTGCCCCACATGAAGCGGCTGGCGGCCAAAGGCGCGTTCTCGAAACTCCGCACCACCTTCCCCGCCATGTCGCCCGTGGCCTGGAGCTCGTTTGCCACAGGCGTGAACCCAGCGAAACACGGTATCTACGATTTCCTCGTGCGCGACCCCAACACCTATCTGCCGGACCTGTCTTCGGCCGAAGTGAAGGGCCCCAAGCGGCACCTCAGCCTGGGCCGCTATCGGATCCCCATCGGGCCGCCGCAGATCCGCCTGCTGCGCAAGAGCAAACCGTTTTGGAAGATCCTGGGCCAGTACCAGGTTCCTTGCTCGATCTTGCGCGTGCCCATCACCTTTCCGCCCGAGTCGTTCGAGGGCACGCTTCTTTCGGCGATGTGCGTGCCCGACCTCGAAGGCACGCAGGGTACGTTCAGCTACTTTACCGATTGCGGGGATGTGGGCGACGCCATTGGGGGTAAACGTGTCTCCGTGAAGGTGGAAGCCGGGGAACGGGTGCATGCCAACCTCGAGGGGCCCGCCAACCCCTTCCTGAAAGACGGTCGAAAGCTGGCCCTCCCCTTCTCCGTGGCGCTCGAGCGGGGCAGAAGCCGCGCCACACTGCGCATCTGCGGAATAAAACACCTTCTCGAGGTCGGGAAGTTTTCGGAGTGGGTACCGCTGACCTTCCCGCTCCTCACAGGGCCGCTTGGGATCGTGGGGCCGAAGCTTCGAGGCATCTGCCGCTTCCGTTTGCTGGAGGTCAAGGATCGGTTCCGCCTGTATGTCACGCCGCTCAACATCGATCCCGAAAACCCGGTGATGCCCATTTCGCATCCGAAGTTCTTCGCAACCTTTCTGGCCAAGCTCTACGGACGCTACGCGACGTTGGGGCTGGCCGAAGACACCTGGGCACTCAACGAACAGGTCCTCGACGAAGACGCGTTCCTCGAACAGGCATGGGCCAATCATGCCGAGCGCGAGGCTCAGTTCTTCGAGATGCTCGCGCGGACACCCCGAGGCCTCATCACCTGCGTGTTCGACGGTTCCGATCGCATCTCGCACATGTTCATGCGCTACCTGGACGAAGGTCACCCGGCCATGGCCAACGACCAGAGCAGCAGCGCGGATCGGGAGCGCTACGCCAAGGTCATCGAGGACACCTATGCGCGCCTCGACGAAATGGTGGGACGCGTGCTCACTGACGTCAGCATCGATGATCCGCGCAACCTGGTTGCCGTGATCTCCGATCATGGTTTCAAGACGTTCCGGCGCGGTGTGAACCTGAACTCCTGGTTGCTCGCCAATGGCTACCTGGCGCTCAAGGAGGGGCACGCCACATCAGGTGAATGGTTCCGCCACGTGGACTGGGAGCGCACTCGCGCCTTCGCCCTCGGGCTGGGCGGCATCTTTTTGAACGTCGTGGGCCGTGAGGCTCAGGGCCAGGTCGAAGCCGCGGCCGCCCCGCTGCTGGCCGAAGAAATCGCGCGCAAGCTCACGGGCCTGGTGGATGGCGATCTCGGGCAGGTGGCGATCCGTGAGGCCTACCCGTCACACAAAATCTACAAGGGGCCCTACGCCGAGGACGCACCCGATCTGGTCATCGGTTATGCGGCTGGATGGCGCGCCTCCTGGGAAGGTGTGCGCGGCGTGGTGAACGCCACGATCTTCGACGACAACACCAAGGCCTGGAGCGGCGACCACTGCATCGATCCCGAGCTGGTGCCCGGTGTGTTCATCTGCAACCACAAGCTCTTGCCTGCCGATCACGAACCTGCCATTTCCGACCTGGCACCGACGCTGCTCGATCTTTTCGGCATCCCAGCCCCTCGCTACATGGATGGAAAAAGCCTTGTGCCCGCCCAGTGAGCTTCTGCGACGCCCAGTCCTCGTGGGTTTGGGCCTTGGCCTGCTGAGCGTCGTGCTGATGGGCTCGGGCTGTCGTAAGCCCGTGGTCCTCGAAGGACGCCCTCACGACAAAAAGCTCGTCGTACTCGGCATCGATGGCATGGATCCCAACCTCGTGCGCCAGTACATGGCCCGAGGGCGCTTGCCTCATCTCGAGCGCTTGGCCAAGCGCGGGACGTTCACGTCGCTCGCCACCACCAACCCTCCGCAAAGCCCGGTGGCCTGGTCGAGCTTCATTACCGGCATGCACACGGAGGGACACGGCATCTTCGATTTCGTGCACCGTGACGTGGAGGCAATGGGCCCTTACCTCTCCACATCGCGGGCCGACGAGCCCACCGTGCTCGCGCTCGGCTCTTTCGTGTTGCCGCTCGATGCGCCCGAGATGAAGCTGCTCCGCCACGGGGATGCCTTTTGGCAACTGCTCGAGCAACACCAGGTGCCGGCCTTCGTGCACAAGATCCCCGCAAACTTCCCTCCGGCTCCAACCGAGGACGCCGTGTCTTCGTCCGACATGGGAACGCCCGATCTGCTCGGCACCTACGGCACGTTCCAGGTCATCACCTCCGGCAGTGACTTCAAACCGAATGAGGTCAAGGGAGGCATTGCCCAGGTCGCCCACAAGGACGGCGCGGGCGTCTGGCGTAGTCAGCTCGATGGCCCCCCCAGCCCCTTTTCGAACAGTGGCAAGCCCATGCAAGTGCCCGTGAGCGTGGCGGTCGACGGCACGAACGCCGTGGTGACCGTGGGAGGCACCGACGTGGTGCTCGCGCAGGGAGAGTGGAGCGGCTGGGTGCCCGTTGCATTTTCGCCAGGGGTCCTGGCCGGTGACCTTCACGGGATGGTGCGTCTTTTCCTCAAAAGCGCACGCCCCAATCTGCTCGTGTACGTGAGCCCCATAAATCTCGACCCTTTGCATCCGGCGATGCCCGTTTCGTCACCACCGGCTTACGTCGAGAAGCTGGCGGCCGAGGTGGGGCGCTTCTTCACTCAAGGCATGGCGGAGGACACCAAGGCCCTGTCGGCAGGCGTTCTGACGGACGAAGAATACGTGGCCCAGGCGCTGGGTGTGTTCGACGAGCGCATGCGCTTGCTCGAGCGCACGCTGGGTGACTTCAACGGGGGCCTCTACTTTTTCTACGTGTCCTCGATCGACCTCATTTCCCACATGTTTTGGCGATCGCTCGAACCCGATGCCTCAGCTGAGGACGCCCGCCACGCCCATGTGATCCCCGAGATCTACGAAAAAGTCGACGCCGCCATCGGCCGCGTGTTGGACCGGGTGGGCCCCGAGACGCCCGTCATCGTCATGTCCGACCACGGCTTTACGTCTTACCGGCACAAGGTGCATCTCAATACCTGGCTTGCGCACCATGGGTACCTCGCGCTGGCGGACAAGCCCGGTCCTGGGCCGCTTGGACACATCGACTGGGACAATACGCAGGTCTATGCGTTGGGCCTCAACCAGGTTTTTTTGAACCTTGCCGGTCGCGAACCCCGTGGCGTGGTGCCTGCCCTCGAGCGCGATCAGCTCCTCGCCCGCCTCTCCCGCGAGCTTTTGGCCTGGCGTCACGACGAGACGGGGCAGCGGGTCGTGACGAAGACCGCGACCCCGCCGCCCGGTGAGTTTGGCCGCTTGGCGCCCGATCTGCTCGTGGGCTACAACCGCGGGTACCGCAGCAGCGACGAATCTGCCACTGGCATGCTGACGAGCGAAGAGATTGAACGCAACACGGGCAAGTGGAGCGGCGACCACTGCATCGATCCGGCGCACGTGCCCGGCGTCATCTTCAGCAGCCGCACACCGCTGGCCGCGCAGCCCGGGCTGGTCGACCTGGCTCCGACGATCCTGCGGTACTTCGGCATTACGCCACCTGCAGGCATGGCGGGCCAGGATCTCTGGGCCGCGCCGCACTGAACGGGCACCCCCTACGACGAGGAGAGACATGGCCGACTACAAGATTCCCAAAGCCCTCAAGACCCGCATCGCCGACGTCGCTCAGAAGCACGATCTGGGCACCCCCGAGACCGCCGCCGACCACTTCATCACCCGCGGCCTCAAGGCCTACGAGGCGCCCGCCGGTTCCGTGAAGCAGCAATTGGCCTACCTCGTGGACGAACAGGGTTACTCGTCAATCGACGAGGCCGTCGAGCATTTGCTCGTGCGTGGGCTTCGCGCCTACGAGGAATCGGCGTCCAGCCCCGAGGAACTCGAAGCCCGGCTCCGTGGTTTGGGCTACATCGATTGACCCCCTCCGCTTGCCAGCAGGATCTGCCGTGCGTCGCCTGATCGAGTTGAGCCTGTATCCGTTCGACGCTTTGCCCGAGGCGCTCGCCCTCACCCTGCTCGCCGTCATCACGGGCGTCGTGTTGCTGCTCCTGGTGCGCACCACCACGCCCCAGCGCTTCGTGGATCGCGCACGCAACCGCATGACGTCCGCGGTCTACGAGACGCGCCTGTTCCTCAACGATCCCGGCCGTCTCATCAAGGCCCAGGGCCGCTTGGTCGTGTGGAGCTTCGTCTACGTCGCGGCCATGCTGCCAGCCTTCGTGCTCGCCGCAGTGCCCATGGGGCTCTACTACCTGCACTTGGAAGGCCGTTACGGAAAGGCCCCTGTTGCACTCGGAGCCCCCTTGGTGCTGCGGGTGGACTATGCAGAGGGACGGGCACCGGCCGACCTTGCGCTAAACCTTCCCCAAGGCGTGCGCCTGACCGCAGGCCCGGTGGGCGTTCCTCACCTCGCCCGGGTCTATTTCCGCCTCGAGGTTCAGCGCCCGGGCGTCTACGATCTGCAACTGCGGGCGGGCGGCGAAACGCTCTCCAAGCGTTTGGTCGCGGCCCGGGGTACGCCGGTCAGTGACACGCGCGGGCGGGGTTTCGCTGCGCTTTTCGAGCAGTCCCTCGAGCCCGGCCTTCCTGCGGGGGCCATCGAAAAGCTCAGTCTGATCCACCCGGACCGCACGGATACCTGGCTGCGCATGCCCTGGTGGATGTACTGGATGGTAGGGGCGACAGTCGCCGCCCTCGCCCTTCGTAAGCCGCTCGGCGTGGCTCTTTAGCGCCTGCGCGACGCCGCAACCAACGGTGAGCGCGTAGCCCCGTCGGAACACGGCAGCATTGGCCGCGCGCTTGCACCCCCTTTGCCCGAGGGGAATGGATGACGCTCGACGGAATGACGAAGGCTTTGCTCCTTTTAGGGGGTGCAGGCATAGCTCTATCTCGGATCAAGAGGGCACGGCGGCGGCTTGACTTCGCCGGGCGCTCCGTGGTGATCGCCGGCGGCTCGCGCGGCTTGGGTCTCGCCATTGCACGCCAACTCGTCGACGAGGGCGCTGACGTGACGCTGCTGGCGCGGGATCGCAGCGAACTCGATCGCGCCACGAACGAGCTCGAGGAGCGGAACCCGCGGACCATCCCCCTGGGTCTCGTCTGTGACGTGACGGATCGTGCCCAAGTCGACGAGGCCATTCGTTTCGTGGCCGAGAGCCACGGACGGATCGACGTTCTTCTCAACGTCGCAGGTGTGATTCAAGTGGGCCCGTGGGAACAGATGGCCGTGGAGGACTACGAAAACGCCTTCGCCGTGCACTTCTGGGGACCTCTTCACACCATGAGAGCCGTCATCCCCCACATGAGCAAACGGGGGCTCGGCCGCATCGCGAACATCTCCTCCGTGGGCGGCGCCGTGGGCGTACCGCACCTTCTGCCTTATGCGAGCAGCAAGTCGGCCCTGATCGGGCTTTCCGATGGATTGCGTGCGGAGCTCGTCACCCGAGGCATTCGCGTGACGACCGTCGTGCCGGGACTCATGCGCACCGGCTCACACGTCAAGGCGCTGTTCAAGGGTCAGCAGGAAAAGGAATACGCGTGGTTCGCGACAGCCGATGCCACGCCAGGCATTTCGCTTGCCGCCGACAAAGCGGCCCGCAGGGTGATCGAGGCCGTTCGCTTCGGTGATTTTCACGTGGCCATAGGGTGGCCCGCGCGGATGGCGGAGCTCATGCAGGGCCTGGCGCCCGGCTTCACGGCCGCTGCCCTGGCCTTAGGCAACCGTCTGCTCCCGGGCCCCTCAGGAGCGCCGGGCGCCGACGTTGCCGTGCCGGGCGGACAAACGGAGGCACACCGGCAGGCGGAGGCGCGCGGATCGGTGCTCACCGCGAACGCAGACCAAGCCATAGGCATGATGAACCAGGACCCGCAACGGAGTTCCTGAGGACCGATCACCCATTCACGTCAGGAGACAGGACATGGAACGAAGAAAAAGGGGCTCACGTGCGAAGAACGTCGGCACGGCTGAGCGCAGCGTCAGCGTGGCGCTGGGCGCAGTGTTGGCGTGGTCAGGGCTCCGTCGGAGCGGACTCGCACGTCTGATCATGCTTGGCGGCGGGGGCTTCCTTGGTGTGAGGGGAGCTACGGGCCACTGTCCGGTGTTTTCCCGCTTTGGACTCGACACGAGCCCGCAGGCCCGAAGTGAGGGCTTCACGCTCAGGCGCGCGGTGACCGTTGGCTGTGCGCAGGAAGACGCCCGGAGCGCATGGCTCGACCTTGTCACGGGGCCCGAGACCAGCGGCTCGGCCGAGCTGTCGCTCTTGCGGCAAGCCGATGCGGTCATTGCCGAGGACGAACTTTCGGGCCTCATCAGCTGGCGGCACGAAAACGGCTATCCACGTCGCAGCGGCAGCGTACGCTTCACGCCGGCACCGGGAGACCGTGGCACTGAAATCCACGTCCAGTTGCGAACCGTGCCGAGCAAGAGCTGGATCTCTGCCGTGGCGCGGCCGCTGCTGCGTCAGTCCGTGGACGTGAAGCTGGGACAGGAGCTTCGTCGCATCAAGCAAATCATCGAAACGGGCGCGCCTTCCACCGCACGACGCCGTGGGCAGGCCCTCACGCCAAGAGATCCGTATCCGCCGGTGGCGACGCCACCCGTATTCGAGGAGGTGAATCCATGAAAGCGGTCGTGTGGCGCGGAAAGCGCAATGTTCAGGTGGAAACGGTGAACGACCCGGAGCTGGTGGACTCCCGAGACGTCATCCTGGAGGTGACGCGTACGGCGATCTGCGGCTCGGATCTTCACCTGTACGACGGATACATGCCCACGATGGAAAAGGGCGACATTCTGGGTCACGAGTTCATGGGCCACGTGGTGGACATGGGGCCGGACGTGCGGAACCTCTCGCTAGGTGATCGCGTGGTGGTGCCGTTCAACATCGCTTGTGGGCAATGCTTCTTCTGCAAAACCGATTTATGGTCCCTATGTGACAACTCGAACCCCAACGCGTGGGTCACCGACAAAGTCTACGGCCAACCGGCCGCGGGTTTGTTCGGTTACTCCCACATGATGGGTGGCTATGCTGGCGGCCAAGCCGAGTACGTGCGCGTGCCTTTCGCCGACGTGGGATGCCTGCGGATCGAAAGCGACCTCGACGATGACAAGGTGCTCTTCCTGTCCGACATCTTCCCCACGGGGTACATGGCGGCCGAGAACTGCAACATCAAGCCGGGTCAGATCGTCGCGGTGTTCGGCTGTGGCCCGGTGGGCCAGTTCGCCATTCAGAGCGCCTGGCTGCTGGGGGCAGAACGGGTGATCGCGATCGATGACGTTCCTGAACGTCTGGAGATGGCGCAAACCGCGGGCCGGGCAGAGGTGATCAATCTGCAAAGCGAAGGGGTGCTGGAACAGTTGCGGGATCTCACGGGCGGCCGCGGCCCCGACGCGTGCATCGACGCGGTGGGGCTCGAGGCTCACGGGAGCTCGCAGATCGACGGAGGCACTTACGACCGCGTCAAGCAAACGCTGCGGCTCGAGACGGACCGTGCGGCGGCGCTGCGCCTTGCGATCATGGCCTGCCGAAAGGGCGGCACGGTATCGATTCCGGGGGTGTACGGAGGCCTCATCGACAAGTTCCCGCTGGGGGCGGCGTTTGGAAAGGGGCTCACGCTGAAGATGGGACAAACGCACGTTCACCGCTACATGCGGGGGTTGTTGGACGTGATCGAGCGCGGCACAGTGGACCCATCTTTCGTGATCACCCACCGCGTTCCCTTGGAAAGCGCGCCCAAAGCCTACGAAACCTTCGTCCACAAGCGCGACAAGTGCATCAAGGTCGTGATGACACCAGGCGCGGCGTGAGGGGTCGGAAGGGCGGAGAGGCGGAAAGGAAAGAGCAACATGACGAGCGGACGAGGCAAACAGGGGCAGCAACAGCGGGCGGGAAGGCCCCGCAGCAACAGCACGCCTGCCGACAGCGACTTTCAGGACGCGTTCGAGGCGAGGCTCGACGAAAGTGGACGGCACGGGGGGCGTCCCCACGAGGGGCTGGTGGGCCCGCACGAACACAAGCGGGAAGCCAGCCCGGACGCGCACGCGGTGGACCGTGACCCGGAAATAGAAGAGAGTCTGCCCGCCTCGGGCGGCAGCGACGTGGGCCCTACGGCCACGGCGAAGCGGCAGGCGGACGAGCGGCACCGGCGCGAAGACGAGCTGGGCCATCATGCGGCGGGACGGGGCGACCGCTTGCGGGCCGAAAACGACGAAGACGTGAGCCGGGAAGACCTGGACGAAGCGCGCAAGCAAGCCGACGAGGTGGTGGCGCACGGCGCGCCGGGGCCCGAGCGCACCTCTGACGAGCACGGGGCCCCCCGGCGCTAGGGGCCAAGGCGGCGGCGAGGAAAGCGGAAGGCGTTCGTCGAACCCCCGCGGTCCTCGGACTCTCCCGGGGATATCTGCTAACCATGAGGAGCCACCGCTACACCTCTTGCGCACTGCAGCTCACCGGAACCTCCCCCCTCCCCATGCCCCTCGCCGACACCGCCGCTCCGCCCCCTCCTGAAACCCTTCCCGTGTTCGTCGTGTCCGGGCTTCCGCGCTCAGGCACTTCGCTGATGATGCGGATGTTGGAGCTCGGGGGGCTGCCCGTGCTCACCGATGGCGAACGGGCCGCCGATGTCGACAACCCCCGTGGTTACTACGAGCTCGAGCGCGTCAAGCGGCTCAAGGCCGACAGCAGCTGGGTGCAAGGCGCCGAGGGACACGTGGTGAAGGTGATCTCACAGCTGCTCCCCGACCTGCCACCGTCGCACCGGTACAAGGTGGTGTTCATGCGCCGCCATCTCGACGAGGTGCTCGCCTCGCAAAAGAAGATGCTGGCGCATCGGGGGGAGGACAACCCGTCGCAGGACCAAGAGATGAAGGAGCTCTTCATCCAGCACCTCGACGAGACCGAGCGCTGGCTGCGGCAAGCGCCGCACGTGGAGGTGCTCTATCTCAACTACACGCGCGTCATGACCGAACCTCTCGCGCAGTCCCTCCGCCTCGCCCGCTTTTTGGATGTGCCCGTGAGCGCCGAAAAGATGGCCAGCGCCGTCGAGCCGTCGCTCTACCGAAACCGGGTGTGAAGGCGTCCGCGCCTTCGCGCTGGTCGTGCAGACCTACGGCGCCTCCGGTCGCGTGCCGCCGCTGGCAGGTTCAATCCGCGAGACGTCCGGATGCGCGGCAAGCAGCTGAATCTGAGGCCAGGTTAGATAAGCCTCGAACGCATTCACAAGCCAGAATGTATCGGTGCTCGCTGCGCCACCCATCGTGGCGATGGCCTCGCGCACACACCGCTGCGCCGCCAAATTCTCCTGCGTCCAACGCTCTTTGATGCGTGTCGACTCAACGCAAGGCTCCGGACAGTTGGGAAGGGGGCAAACTTTCGCGCCACCCTTCACGCTCACCAAGGCCTTTGCGACCCCCGCGTACGCCGCAAACGTCGCTCGGGCGGAGTCGCTGATCTTCCCCTCGACGTCCTCGGTCATCGACGAGCAGCTTTTCGTCGGAATGGGCTTGGAAACGTCGGGAGGACAACCAGCTTTCCCTTCGGGTTCAAACTGCAGGTCCGGAGACGTCCAGACGCGCTTCACATAAGGATGCGCGGCAATCGAGACGGCCTCGTCCCAGGTGAGTCCGACGCCGAAGGCCTTCAACGTCGCCGCGGCTTGGCCGGTCGGCGGCAGTCCAGGCGCCGAAACGTCCCCACGTTGAGACACGTACGCCACGTTCAACGTCGACACGTTCGAGGAGGCGTCGAGCCATCGCTTGACGCACGTGACGTGGCGGGTGTTCAAGATCGTGCGCTCCCACTGCCTTGCAACGCTGCTTCCGCAGCCACCGCCTTCGGGACAAGCGAGGGGAGCAGGCAGCAGACCCTCGTCCTTCATTTCCACGATCACGGGCCTTCGTCCCTGGGTTTTGAGGTCGTCAATCCCTGCAATCTTCGAGGCAACGTCCTCATTGGCCGCGGGGCAATCGGATGGCGGGGCGGGCGCGGGTGTACCGAGCGCTGCGACTGTGCCCGGAGCCGGCTCGATCCTCTCGACCAACGGGCTTGCTGCGACCCGAGCCGTGCTGGACCAGGGAAAAGACAGCTCGAAGCTGAGGAGGAGGGGCGCCGGCACTCCGAAAGAATCGTATTGGGGCCGGAACGTGTCAACGATTTAGAGACAGAAGGTTTTGGAAATATGTGTAGCGCCGCTGCAGCACGGCTCTGGCAATCTGCCCACAACCGCACAGCGTCGCTGGTCATGTGAGGACCTACGACCGCTGTGCACATGTGGACAGAGCCAGAGCCGCACCTCCGCTCATGGCTGGCTCGGAGCCTCGGCGCCGGGTAGCACGATGACAGGCGGTCCTGATGGAGGTGGCGGTGTCCAGAAGACAGCGGCCTGCTCGTCATCCAGGCGAAGCACGGTGTCAGCTGTTTGAGGAGCAGCATCAATGGGGTTGAGTTCGACGCGCACAGGGGGACGCAAAGCGATGGGGCGCCCCTTCACAAAGCGTTCTGGGTTGCGGGCAAATGCATCGTCCAGCGCTTGCTGACGACGCATGAGGATGTCCTCGACCTGGCCCTTGAACACCTGCTCCGGCGTGTAGAGGGCCAAGCCATCGTGATGGTGCTTTTCGTTGTACCAACCAAAGAATGCGCCTGCCCAACGGCGCGCGTGGTGGACGTCCTTGAAGCGTCCCGGGTAGTCGGGCTGATACTTGACCGTGTGGAAAAGTGATTCAGAGAAGGCGTTGTCATTCGACACCCTCGGGCGCGAGTACGTTCGCTCGACGCCCAACGTACCCAACAGCTCGGCGAACCCATGGCTGGTCATCGGAGCGCCCCGGTCTTGATGCACCGTAAGCGTCTTGGGCTCTATACCGTAGCGTCCGATCGCCTCGCGGAATAGCTGCTGCGCCAGTGCGCTGTTCTCCCGCTCCGAAATCATCCATGCCACCACGTAGCGGCTGTACATGTCGAGAATCACGTACAAGTTCAAGAATGTTCCCCTCACGAAAGTCGCGAGTTTCGAGACATCCCAGCTCCACACTTGGTTCGGTGCGGTTGCCGTCAAGCGCGGCACTGCATGGCGCTGAGGAGTCCGGTGATTCCGCCGGTCCTTGATGGGGGCTCGCTCTGCAAGCACGCGATACATCGTCCGTAGTGAGCAAAGATAAATCCCAGCTGAAAGCAGCTTCCCATAGACCTCGCGTGGTGGCTGATCCACGTTCTCGTCCGAATCCAACACGCTCAGGATGTTCTGCCGCTCTTCATCGGGAATCCGTCTGTGCGCCTTCCGCGGCCCGCGCTTCCTCTGCGGACCTGCTTTGGGATACAAGTGTCGGTAAGCTGTCGCGCGGCTCAGCCCTACTGCGTCGCATGCCGCAGTCATCGAGACCTCCGGCGGGCGCTGTTGGACGAGCTCAAGGAGCTGTCCTGTGCTTCTTCGATCCTCGGCAGCGCTATCCCGAGAATCTCGTGCGCTTTTCCCGAAAGCTCCAACAGCGCCTCCGAGATGCGAAGCTTGTCTTCCAGCTTTGCATTGCGCTTCTCCAGCTCGGAGATCCGCCGATCCTTTGCGTCCCTGATCGGCTTACGCCCGACCTTCTTTCCTTTCAGACCCTTGGCCCCCTCCGCCTCGAGGCGCAGCCGCCAGCTCGCAAGCTGCGACGCGTAGATGCCTTCCTTCCGCAGTAGCTTCCCCACGTCACCGCGCTCGGTGCATGCGTCGGCTTCTCTCAAGATCCGGAGCTTCTCCCCCGCGCTGAACTTTCGCCGCTGCGGCCCGTCGTTCTCCGGCAGCGCGATCACTTCGTTGTCGATGCTTACTGGTTTTGGCACTTCTTCTTGACCACTCTCGCCCCACAATGTACTTCAGTTCTTGTCAATCTGGCGTCTCGGGTATTGTTGCCACGGGGGGGGGCATCTCGTACCACAGCGGCAGAACCCCTGCAGCGCCCCTCGTGACCCCGGCCGCCACAAGAACGCAGGCGAAGTGCAGCTCGTTGAGTCTCCTTCGTACCTCGAGAGGCGCCGATGCGATTGCCCGCAATGTGACCATCAAGCGGGTGCTGGCTCCACCGCGCGCGACCAGAGCCTGCTCCTCGAAGACCTTGCCCTCGGGGCTCTCAAAGGTCGAGGGGCAGCCAGAAAGGTCAACGCTTCCACCGTCCCGGTCTCCCGCGTCTGGCAAAGCGGGTCCCAACGACTTCCCCTCGCCTAAGCAGGCAGCAACGGCGGGGAACAGCCAAAGCCAAGACGACGAGCACTCGATCGGGCGCATCTTTACTCCGGAGAACCGCGTGGGGCGCTTGGCGGTAGGGGATCCAAGCTTTCCGAAGCGGATTTAGCGAACGAGCAACGCGTAGTATACCACCTGCGCTCCGGTCACGTTGGGACCACGGTTTCGAGCGTCCGCTGAGCAATCTCCCGGCGCAAGCAGCGGCATCGGAAATCCCCCCACGGGAGCCCATCACGGTCCCGCGCACGGTCCCTGGGCTCGACCGATGAGTCCGAGGCTCCCAACGAGTCCAAGTGCGAACACCACGCCCTCGGCCATGAGGGTGAAGGACTTGAGTTGAAATTAGAGGGGTGCGGTTGCGATTCCCCTTGCGGGTACGGGTCCGAGCATACCTTTTGCAGACTCCGCCTTACGAAAAGCAGTAGGAAGGAGAAGAATATGCCTGAACTGATGACCTGCGTATGGTTCGACCACGGTGAGGCCAGCAAAGCGGCCAAGCTTTATGCGGACACCTTTCCCAACAGCCACGTCGGCCGTGTAAATCTAGCTCCCGGTGACTTTCCTGGAGGCAAAGAGGGAAGCGAGCTGACGGTCGAATTCACGGTCATGGGTCAGCGCTTCATAGGTCTCAATGGCGGCCCCAACTTCAAGCCCAATGAGTCTATGAGCTTCGTGGTGGTGACCGAAACGCAGGAAGAGACCGATCGCTATTGGAATGCCATCGTTGCAGGTGGAGGGTCCGAGAGCGCGTGTGGATGGTGCAAAGATCGATGGGGCTTCTCGTGGCAGATCACCCCCAGGCGTCTACTGGAGTTGACGACCGGCTCCAACCGCGATGAAGCCAAGCGTGTCTTTGACGCGATGATGACCATGACGAAGATCGATATCGCGGCCCTCGACGCCGCGGCCCGCAACACATGAGGAGACAGGTATCCATGTCGTACATCGATGGTTTCGTGATTGCCGTCCCGACGGCGAACAAGCAAGAGTTCATCGACCACGCCCGGCTGGGTGACGAAGTGTTCATGGAGCTCGGGGCGTTGCGTGTCGTCGAGTGCTGGGGCGACGACGTGCCCCCGGGGAAGGTGACCGACTTCCGCCGTGCGGTTCAAGCCACCGAAGAGGAGTCGGTCGTGTTCTCGTGGATTGAGTGGCCGGATAAGGCCACGCGCGATGCTGCCTACGAAAAGATGCAAGATTGGATGAACAATCCAGAAAAGGCCGACCCACGGATGGACCCGAACAAGAACCCGATGCCCTTCGATGGCAAGCGGCTCATTTTCGGCGGGTTTTCTCCTCTGGTGGATCTATCGAAAAAAGCCTGACATACCAAACCTCGCCTCACGCCGGAGCGCCTTCGAACATGGGCCGCCGTCAACCCCCATGAAAGACCGCTTCGATGTTGTGACCGTCGGGATCCCGGACGAATGCACCGTAGTAGTGGGGGTGGTACAAGGGTCGTAAGCCAGGCGGCCCGTTATCCCGGCCGCCCGCCGCCAGCGCTGCAGCGTAAAATGCGTCTACCACCTGGCGGGAAGTCACTTGGAACGCTACGTGAGCCGGCGGGCTCCCCGGGTCGCCCGTACCGATCCAGAAGTCAGGCTTGCCGTTCTCGCCGTACCCGGCAGCGGACACTCCGCCGGGGTTGGCGTTCGCCGGGACCTCCATGAGCAGCGTGTACCCGATGGGCGCCAAGGCCTTTTCGTAGAACGCCTTGCTCTTTTCGTAGTCGCTCACGTTCACTGAGGTGTGGTCAATCATGGGGATAGTATACGGCCCACGACACCACTGGATCCCCTTGCGGCCCGCAGCCCCTTTAGCCTCCCCAGAGACTCGGCCGATTGAGAGGCCCATGCGGGTGTCCACGAAAACTGCGCCACGCTCGCCGGTGGCTGCTTCGCCTGTGTTCAACAATGAAGCGGCCGATTGCGCCCACGCACCCACGGCGCATCGAGCATGGCACGGTGTTCGGCGTCGAGGTGCAACGCCGAGCACCTACGCCTTGACCGCCCCGTAGGCGGGGGACCGCTCAGAACAGCCGGGCCAGCAGGCCGCCCACGCCTTCACCCCCCTTATTGCTGAGGAATCGCACCACGATCGGAACGAACTTGCCCAAAGTGTCGGCATCGAGGTTGAAGGCCTTGAAGCTACTCAGCACGGAAGCAACCTCGCCCACGCCTCCGAGGCCGCCCATTCCGCCCACTAGGGACGAAACAGCTCCGAACAGACCACCGCCCCCGTCCGGGCGCTTCCCTTCAGCAAGCGCCATGGCGCCATCGGCCTCGAGACCGCCCAGCGTGGAGCGGACCTGCTCGAACTCACCCCCGGATAGCTTCTGTTTCGCGAAATTGAGCAGGGTTCCCACCCCGCCCTCGGCCTGCTTCGCGTCCAGGTTTAGTCCCGACATCAATTGGCTCAAGAGCTCTTGCATGGCCGCAGAATGCACCGGGGCCGTGTGCGGCCACAAGAGGCTCTTGTGTCCCCCGCGGCGTGTTCGAACCGGATGGGACGTGGTTTGGGAGGGTACCGTACGTTCCCCTGTTGCTACCAGGTCAGGACGGGCGCCCACCCGGACATCGGGTTTGCTGTGCTAGCTTCGGCCCGTGAGAACCACCGTCCTCCCCCACCCCGCCCTTTTCGTTGCCGCCTTGCTCTGTGCCTCCGCCCCCGCGGCGGCCAGTGACAAGCCGCCCCAGATTGACCTCATCACCTCCCGCCACCTTTTTCACCTCTACGGTGAGGGGCTGGTGGTCTCATTCGTGAGTGAGGGATTCCGCAAATACAGCCAGGAGTACAGTTCGCCCTGGGGCCAAGTGAGCAACCTCGACGGACGCGCAGGGCGCGTGTTGTCGGGGCGCGCCGCCATCCTGAGCGTGCCCGCAGACAGCACGGGTCCCGCCACGCTGCGGGTGCGCGCCCACGGACTGACCGCGGGCCAAAAGATCTCCGTCTTCGTCAACGGTAAAAACGTCAAAAACACCGAGCTGCCCGCCACCTGGGAGCCGCTGCTCGTGCCCATCGCCGACAAGATCCTGAGCCCCGGAGACAACGAACTGCGCTTCGTGCTGGCGAAAAAAGCGCCACAAGGCTACGCCCTGTTTTCCTCCCTCGAGCTTCTGCCGAGCGGCGTCGAGGACGCAGGCGCGCCGCCCGCCCCGGGGCCCGTGGGCACGCTCGACGTGGGCGCCGGCGCCAAGGAAGCCCTCACGGGCTTTGCTCGTCACAGCGTCTTCGTGGAGATCCCTCCCCGCGCGCGCTTCGAGGCGCAAACCGGCGCCGCAGCCGCCACCATCTTCGTGCTTTCTGCCACCACGCCCGACGGCAAGACCCACGCCCTACTCGACGCCAAGCAGGACAAAGGCTGGGCACCCCGGGTGGTCAAACTCGACGCGCTGGCGGGACAACTCGTGCGACTGGATCTGGCCATCAAGGGCGATCCCAAGGCCGCCGGTTGGGCAGACGCGCGGATCGTGGTCGAGGCCCCCCGTGCCGCGCGCCCTCCGGTCTACAAAAATGCGATCCTCATCGTCGTGGATGCGCTTCGGCAAGATCGGGTGCCCCTTTACGACCGCGCGCCCGCAGGCAAGACCCGCGTGGCCATGGCCAACGTGATGAAGCTGTTCGCGGAGCAAGGTGTGGCCTTCATGCACAACCAGGCCGCCTCGCCCTCGTCGCCTCCCTCCCACGGCAGTATTCAAACCGGCATGATCCCCCGCGTTCATGGCGTGGTCGGTGACAAAGCCCAAGTCGAGCCGGGCACGCCCACGATAAGCGGGCAGCTCGCCGACGCCGGCTTCGCTACGGGCTACTACGGCAACAACCCCTTCGGCATGGCCCGCCAAGAAAAGCCCGGGACGTGGACCGAGTTTCACCATCCCAACCAGGAAGGCAAGAGCATCGATTGCACGGCCCTCGTGACCGAGATGCTGGGCTTCGCCGAGAAACAGGCGAAGGCGGGCAAACGCTTTTTCATTTCTTCCCTGCCCTACGAAACCCACACGCCCTACCGCTACCACGAAGGCGTAACCGACAGGTTTCACAAGGGGGACTTTGGCCCTCCCGTCGGCAAGCTCGTCGACGGGGATCTGCTGGGCAAACTCAGCTTCGGCAAGCTGACGCTCTCCGAGTCGCAATGGAACCAGCTGCGTGCGCTCTACGACGGCGAGGCCGAACACTTCGACAGCTGCTTCGCCCAGCTGCTCCAAGGCCTTCACAAACTGGGCCTTGCGAAAGACACCGCCATCGTGCTCACCGCCGACCACGGAGAAGGTCTTCACGAGCACGGCTACATGGGTCATGCGTGGGGACACTTCGAGGAGGTCTCGGCCGTTCCCATGGTAATCTTCGGTGCCGGTCTCGAGCCGGCTGCCTTGAAAGTGGACGTGGTCACAGGGCACATCGACATCGTGCCCACCGTCCTGGACCTCGTGGGGGTGCGGCCGAGCGAACGCATCCAGGGCATGAGCCTCTTGCCACTGGTGCAAACCAAGGGCGCGTGGACGCCCCGGGTGCTCTCACTCGAGTACGGCCGTAGCTACGCCCTACGCGCCCGCTCGTGGAAATACATCGTCGACTACGACGGCAGCGAGCACGTCTACGATCTCGAAAAGGACCCCGGTGAAAAGATCGACCTGCTGAAGAGTCCCAGCGCCCGCGGAGCCTTCGGCGTGCGTTACCTGCGCGACCTGGCCGGACTTTTCCTCACTTACCGTAACGACTGGCGCGCGGCCACCTGGGGCGATCTGAACAACCACGGCCCCGGGCTGCTGCGCGCGGCCGGCCCCTGACGACGAGAGAACCGCCAGGACCAAGCACGCCGAGGCGAGGCGTGCCAAACTGACGGGCCATGGCCCTGCTCTCCCATCGAGACCATCGCCCCGCGCCGTCTCGCCACGCCCCTTGCGCACTGGCTTTCTTGGCTTTTGGGGTCCTCTTGGCCCTCTTGGCCCCGTGGGTCGCAAGGCCCCGTCTGGCGATGGCCGCGCCCGAACGCGGCCACAGCCCCGCAGACGCCCCTGCGGCCGACGTTTCGCGCCTGCACGTGCTCATGCTCAGCGGCGGGGGCGTGCCCGCGCAGAACTTCCGCTCGCACCTCATTCACCTCCAGCGCTTCTTGGCTCTGGTGGAGCAGGCCGGGGTGCCGCGCGAACGCATTTCCGTACTGGCTGCCGATGGAAGCGATGCGGGCGCCGATCTGGCCGTGCTCGACGAAGAGCCCGAAGAGGGGCTGTGGCTGCTCGACCGTACCCCTCTCCAAGACTTGCTTGCGCCCACGCTCAGCTTTGAGAACTCGCAGCTTCCGGGCGTCTCGATCGAGCCTGCCACCCGGGGACAGCTCGCAGCCTGGTTTCGCAAGGCCCGCAAGCGGCTCCGGCCCGGCGACACCCTGCTGGTCTTCGTCACCGATCACGGCCACAACGCCGGCACCGATCCCTGGAAGAGCGAGATCACCCTGTGGGGCCCTCGGCAAGCGCTGGATGTACGGCAGCTCGAGACCTTGATGGGCACGCTGGACCCGCGGGTGCGGGTGGTCACGTTGATGTCCCAGTGTTTCTCGGGCGGATTTGCGCAGCTTTACACCGCCCGCACCCGGAAGGGCCTGCCCGCTGGCAACACCTGTGGCTTCTTCTCCTCCACCGCCGATCGCCCCGCCTATGGGTGTTTCCCGGAAAACGTGGGCCAAGACGCCGTGGGGCACGCCTTCACATTCTTCGAATCGCTGCGACGCGGGAGCGATTTTTCCACCGCCCACCGCGAGACCCTGCTGCACGACGACTCCCCCGACGTGCCCCTGCGCACGAGCGACGTATTTCTCTTCGACACACTCGAGGCGCAGGCACAGCGCACGGGACAACCGCTGGAGGCCACGGTGGACGCACTCCTGGCCAAGGCTTGGAAGAACAAGGCTCGCTGGGAGCCCGAGATTCGTCTGCTGGACGCGCTCGGCCGCGCCTATGGCTTGTTTTCGCCGCGCAGCCTCGCCGAACTGGAGGCGCCTGGCAAGCAGCTTGACACCGTGCTGGAGCAACTCGACAAGCATGGACGGCTCTGGGAAGACGCCCTCTCGGACATCACCAACGGCAACCTCGCCGACTTTCTTCAGCGATCGCCGCAGTGGCGCGGCAAGCTCGAGCCACACGCGATCCAGCGGCTCGAGCAGGAGGCCCGGCGCGGCCTCGCGCGGGCTCTGCTCGACGAGCTCGGCCCCTTCACCGAGGCCAAGGCGGAAAGGTGGGCGCGTTTGCAGCGGGTTGCGGAGCGACTCGACACGATCAACGAAGTGGCGTACCGCATGGAGGTGCGCCTGGCGGCGCTGCTGCGCATGCGGGCCCTGCTGGCGCGTGTGGCGGGGCAGGTGCTGCTCGAAACGCAGGGCTCGGCCGAACACAAGCAAGCCTTGGCCGCGCTCACGGACTGTGAACGCTTTTCGTTGCCGCTGGGTGGCAAGCCCGAAGACCGCAGCACCCCGTCTCTTCCGCCCTTCGAGGACGACCTGGCCCGGGCCGAAGCCGTGTTCCCTGCCTGGCTGGGCATCCAGTTCGGCGGCGTGCCCGCGGCGCTCGCGAAGCGCCTGTCCTTGCCCGAGGGGGCCTCGATGATTCAGAGGGTGTTTCCCCAGTCTCCCGCCGCCAAGGCGGGCCTGCGGGCGGGCGACGTGGTGTTGGGGCCCCCCGATGAGCCCTTTGCCGACAACAACCAGGTACGCACCTGGACCATGTTGTCTGCCACGGGCACGCCCCTGCCCTTCTTGGTGCTACGCGAGGGAAAGAAGATGACGGCGCCGCTCACTTTGACCCCCTACCCCTCGGAGCTACCGAAGCTTCCGGGACGTCCGAAGGAAGGCGAAGCGGCACCCTCGCTGGGGGCGCTCGAGGCCTACCGAGGACGAGCGCCGGAGGACGTGGCCGGCAAAGCGGGGTACATGCTGTTCTACTGGGCCACATGGTGTGGGCCCTGCAAAGCCTCGGTGCCGGAGGTCATGCAATTCGCGCAGGCGCGCCAGCTCACGGTGATCGCCGTGACCGATGAAGATCGCGAGACCCTCGATGCGTTTTTCGCCAAGCACAAGGCGCCCTTTCCCACGAACGTGGCGATGGATCCTTCGCGCACGACCTTCGTCACCTACGGCATCAGCGCCACGCCCACCTTCGTGCTCGTGGACGGCAGCGGCCGCATCACCTCCTATGTCCGCGGGTACGACAGTGCCGCCGGGCTGCCCTTCCCGGGCTGGCGGCGGCCTTGAAGGCAACGGCCGTCACTTGAAGCGCAAGGCTTGCTCGACGGCCGCGTGGGCGCCCGTCTCCAACACCTCGCCATGACAGGGCACCAGACGGTCGAAGCGCCACCCGAGCAGCGCCCGCCCACTGGCTGACAACGCCGCGCGATCCTTGCCGTAAAACCGCCACAGCCGGCTTTGGGCCAGGTGGCCGCAGGTCCCCGTGCCTCGCAGCACCAGCTTGGTGACAAAGCCCCGAGGCGCCGTGATGTTGAAGAGCAGATCGGTGACCAGCAACGAGCCCGTGGGCTTGTGGAGAAAGACCTTCTCCTCGACCGTGGGCGCCCCCGCAACGGCCAGCATGTCGAGGGTGTCCGAAAGGGGTGCGGGCAGGTGCGTTTCGAGGAGGGTGTCGAAGCGCAAGCGCGGCCTTTTGCGCGCAAGGGCTTCGGGACCCAGAAGCTTGGCGCCCACGAAGCGCTCGAGGGCCGGGCGCACGAACACGTGGTGGAGCGCCGAGGGCGCGATCACGTAGGCCACCTGCCCCAAGGCCGCCACCGCGGCGGACAACTCCGGGCTCATCGCCACAGGGCTGTGCAGAGCGAGCGTGCCATCGCCGAGGGCGATGACGGTCATGCGTGTGGGCAGCCGAAGGCCGCCGGGCATCCGGACCTCCGATGCGGCGGCCCACAGACCAGGTGCGAGGCCCACCAGGGCAGGTGACGAGCTTTGTGGGTTTGTCATCGCTCACAATGGTAAAGCTTTCTTGACGATTTAGTCAAGCGTGATTGACTATCCACATGGCAACCGGTGACGACGTGGGAAGCTTCGAGGCGCGGCTGGCTGTGGCCAAGGCGGCAAGCTGGGCCCAACTGCTCTTCAAGTGCGCGCGGCTACTCAACGAACGGGCCCTGACCGAGCTGCGGCGCCGCACCGGGCAGCCCGTACGCGCCGCGCACACCGCTCTTTTCCCCCACATCGATCTTCAGGGCACGCGGCCGAGCGTGCTGGCGGAGAGACTGGGCGTGACGAAACAGGCCGTGGGTCAGTTGGTGGACGAGATGGTGGCGATGGGCATGCTCGAGCGCGTGGCCGATCCCGCTGACGCCCGGGCGCGCCTGGTGAGGTTTTCGGCCAAGGGCCGCAAGGGGCTCATGGCAGGGCTGGCGCTGCTGGGCGAGCTTGAAGCGGAACTGGCTGCGCAACTGGGCAAGGGGGATCTGAAGCGCTTTGCCGACACCCTGGCGCGGCTTTCCGCCGTGCTCGAAGGCGGATGACGAAGGCCCCCAAAATCGACACCCGGGGGTGACACATTTTCCGGCCCGCGGCGTTGTCTGAGGCGAACCCCGCACGGACGGCCTCAGATGAAAAAACAGATCTCCCCTCTCCTGCTCGCTGCGCTCGCCGTAAGTGGTGTGTGGACTTCGCCGCTCGCGCAGGCCCAGCCCGAAGCGCCCCCGACGCCCGAAGCGCCCCCGCCTGGAGGGCCGCCCTCCGAACCGCCGCTCGCGGCGGCGCCTGACGAAGTCCCGCCACCTCGGCACGCCCAGGGTCGCCTCGAGGTGCAGCTGTTCGACGCGGCCACGGGCGCCCCCATCGCGGGTGCCACGGTCATGGTCGATGGTGACGCCGGCGGTGAATCCGATGCCGAGGGACGGGTGTCCCTGGGTCCGCTCGCCGTGGGGCCTCACAACCTGCTCGTGATGAGCGCCGCACACGATACCCTCGACACACAGACGAGGGTGCACTCTGGTGGCGCCACCCACGTCCGCTATCGCCTGGCGGCCGCCACGGCGGAGGTCTACGAGATTGCGGCCAAGGACGCCCGCCCCCGACGGGAGGCCACGGAGGTGGTGCTCAGCGAAGCCGAGTTCAAGACCGTGCCCGGCACCCTGGGTGACCCCGTGCGGGTCGTCGAGAACCTGCCCGGCATGAACCGGACCCCAGGGGGTCTCGGCGGCGCGCTCATCGTCCGCGGGGCCAACCCTGCCGACAGCGGCGTTTACGTCGACGGTGTCGAGATCCCGTTGCTCTACCACTTTGGCGGGCTCACCTCCGTGGTGAGCGGCGAGTTCATGGGGGGCATCACCTTTACGCCGGGGGGCTTTGGCCCGCAATTCGGCCGCGCCACCGCCGGCATCGTCAACGTCGAGACCAAGCCGCTGTCGTGCACGCAGCTGCGGGCGCTGGCCGCCGTCGATCCCATCGACGCCGAAATGTTCGCTTGTGCGCCCGTGGGCAGCTGGAAGCTGGCCCTCGCGGGACGACGCTCGTACGTGGACGCGTTTTTGCCCGCACTGCTCGAAGCCTCTTCGAATCCGGGCGAAAGCCCGACCGTGATTGCCCCCGCCTACTTCGATTATCAAGCCAAGGCCGAAAACACCAGTGCCCGCACCCGGTGGGAGATCTTTGCCTTCGGCGCCAACGACACACTGAAGGTCACGCGCGCCACCTCGGCCGAAGACGCCGACCTGTCGCTCGGCGGTGGTATCCAGTTTCACCGCCTGCAGGTGCGCCACACCCACTTCGGTGATCGCGTGACGCTGGAGTCGGCCCTGGTGCCCGGGTTCTTGCGGCAGGACTTCGGCAGCCGTTCGGCGGATCTCGATCGCCAGCACCACTCCAAAGTGGACATGTTCACGTTGCAAGGGCGTGAGAACCTGACTGTGCGGGTGAGCGAGCACCTCGCGCTGCGCGCGGGCCTCGACCATCAGCTCTACACCTGGCAGGCCGACTTCATCACCGACCTGCCCAACCTCGCCCGGCAGTTCCCGAACCCGCTGGGGGTCGACCCGCAACGCCAGATCCCCTGGAAAAAGAGCAGTTTCGACAGCAACCTTGGATTTTGGACGGAGCTCGTCACGAGCCCGGCCACCGGCATCACGCTCACACCCGGGGTGCGGGTGGACCGATTCGACTTCGCCAACCGCGCCCAGTGGGCGGTGGACCCGCGCCTCGCCACTCGTTGGCAGGTGAATGAGCCCACCGCCCTCAAGGCCTCGGGTGGGGTGTATCGCAAGCTACCGGATCTGTTCTCGGGCGTCATGGTGCCCGGATTCGGGCAGCCCGGGTTGCTCGCCGAACGAGCCATCCACCTCACCTCAGGCATTGAACGGCGGTTTTCGCCCTTGGACGTGACGCTGGAGGGCTTTCACGTGTGGCGCAGCCGTTTACCGTCGCCCACAGATGCGGTGACCTTCCGCGATGGCAAAGCCGAACCCGTACTCTTCGAGAGCGAAGGCCGAGGCCGCAGCTACGGGCTCGAACTGTTGCTCAAGCGCAACCCCACCGAGGGGCGTCGTTTCAGCGGATGGGTGGCATACACCCTCTCGCGCTCCACTCGCACGGATCGCACCCCCGACGCCCAGGGGCTTGGGGGATACGCAGGCGTCGATCCGGGCGCGGCACGCCTCTTCGAGTTGCCCGCTACGGCCCGCACCTATCTGTCTCCCTTCGATCAAACCCACATCTTCACCACCGTGGGCAGCTGGCAGCTGCCCTGGAAGATGACGCTTGGCTTTCGTGTGCAGGTCGTGTCGGGCAACCCCACCACACCGCTCGAGAACGGTCGCAGCACCTACGACGCCGATGGCGACATCTACCGGGTGGCGCCGGGCTCGGTGGCCCGCAACTCGGCCCGCCTGCCTGCCTTTCAGCGCGTGGACCTGCGCCTGGACAAACGCTGGGACTTTCACGGTTGGAACCTCACCGCCTACCTCGAGGTGATGAACGCCAGCAACCGCCGCGCCGTGGAGGCGATCGATTACGACTACCGCTTCGCCAACCGCACGGAACTGCGCGGCCTGCCCCTCTTGCCCCTGCTCGGCGTGAAAGGAGAAATCTGATGTTTGCTCTTCGACTGTCCGCCTTCGAACTTGCGCTCTTGCCCCTGGCGCTCATCGGCTGTGGCGACCCGGTGGAGCGCCCGAGTGAGGTCAAGGATCTGCGGGTGCTGGCCGTGGCCGCCGAACCTCCGGAGGTTCTCTACGACCGGGCCGCAGGTTTTGGCGTACCCCAGGTGACCTTCTCGGCGCTGGTGGCCGATCCGCGTGGGGAAACCACCACGTATACCTGGCGTTTTTGCCCCGTGGAGTCGGAGCAAGCCTGCCTGAACTTCCCTGCCGTGCGCGAAGCGGCGCCCCTACCCATGCGCCCGATGCTGGACGCGCTCTTTGCGCAGCACCAGCAGGGCCTCGCGGCGCCTGGCGAGGAGATGGCCGGCCTGGCGCTGCCGCCCTTCACCACGGCCTGGCCCTCGGATCTCTTCGTCTACCACCTTCAAGGCTCCGCCCTCGGCCTTGGCAACGGCGCCTGGCCCTCGGCCGTGCTCAGCGTGGGCGCCGCCGACGGTGCGGTGCTCGCACAAAAGCGGGTGACGCTCAACGCACGCGATTTGTCGCAGTACAACGCCGAGCTCAGCGCCGCCTTCGGCTTCTCTGTTTGTGAGCCCACGGCCCCGCAGCCGGGATGTCTGCGCCTTGAGCCACGCACACCTAACCAAAACCCCGCCCTCACGGCGGTCAGGGTGGCGCGCGGCAAGCAGGCCGGGCTTCCTTTCGAGCCTCTGCCCGCAACTCTCACCGTCAAGGCCGGGGACAGTCTGCGCATCGAGCCAGCGCTCTCGCCCAGCGCCTTCGAGAGCTACCAGCGCGTGGAAGCGGCGCTGCAAGACAACCGGCTTCAGGTCGAAGACGTACGTGAGCAGCCCGTCGTGTCCTGGTTCGCCACGGCCGGCACATTCGACGAAGACCAAACAGCCATCGCGTCCACCAAGACCTTCGACAACGTTTACACGGCGCCCGAAGCCCCACCGACAGCCACGGGCGGCTGGGTGGCCCTGTGGATGGTGGTGCGCGACCTGCGCGGCGGCACGGGCTGGATGCAACTGCGCGTGCTTGTGACGCCCTGAACCGGGGGTTCACGCGCCGCAGGGAAACACTCACGTGAAAAAAAACGCGGACGAGGGTGACAGCTTCTCCTTGGTCCGGTGTTTCAGGGATAAGTACCGGTCATGGCGCTCGACGTGGAAAACCTCTATCGGCAGTACGGACCCATGGTCCTGCGACGCTGTCGCCGCCTGCTCAAAGACGAGGGAAAGGCCCTGGACGCGATGCACGACACCTTCGTGGAGATGCTGCGTCGCAAGGAACGCCTCACGGAGGAGGCCCCCGCCGCCCTCTTGCTCACGACCGCCACCAACGTTTGCCTCAACAAGCTCCGCAGTGCGCGCCGCCACCCCGAACACGACACCGATCCGGACACCGTCTTGCTCACCCACATCAGTCATTTGGCCTCGAACGAAAACCGCACGCTCGGGCGGCGCATCCTCGACCGCTTGTTCTCCGACACGCCGGAGTCCACGCAGCAGATCGCGGTGTTGCACTACGTGGATCGCCTCACCCTCGAAGAAGTGGCCCACGAGGTCGGCCTCTCGGTGTCAGGCGTGCGCAAACGCCTGAGAACTCTCAAAGCGCGACTTCCCGCGGAAACGCCCGAACTCGCCCCTGCCCTGGAGATGCAGTGATGTCCAAGCGGCCCGAACACCACGTCCCCTCTTACCTGCTCGAACGCCTGGCCCAGGGCGAGCTGCCTCCGGCCCAAGCCGCAGCCCTGAGAGCCAAGCTGGCGGCACAGCCCGGAGGTGCCGAGGAAGCGCTTCTCCACCTGCGCGACGACGATGTGGCCATCTTGGCCGCCCATCCTCCCGTTGAGGCCGCCCGCGAGATCCGGCGTCGTCTGGCGCAAAACCCTGCCGCCGCGAGGCCTCGGCCGTTTCTCCTGCCCGCCCTCGCGTTGGGTGTGGCCGGTGCCGCCGCCCTGGTGGCGTTGACCCCAGCCGCCGAGACACGCAGGGGGCAAAACACGCTCTCCGTGCAAGAGGAGTACGTGGGCATCAAGGGCCTCGCGCCGCACCTGATCGTCTACCGTAAGCACGAAGGCGCGCCTCAAAGGCTCACCGCACAGGACACCGTGAGCCCGGGTGACGTTTTGCAGCTGGCCTACGTGGTCCCGGGTGATCCCAAGGGGGGGCCGCCGCCCTACGGAGCCATCGTATCGGTGGATGCGCTCAAAACCACGACTCTGCATTTTCCGACACGACCCGGAGCCGCCGCGGTCATGACGACCCAAGGCGAAACGCGTTTGCCCATCTCTTACGAGCTCGACGCCTCCCCGGGCTTCGAACGCTTCGTCCTTCTGCTTTCGGCCGAGCCCTTCGCCACCGAGCCGCTCCTGCGGACCCTGCGGCAAGGAGGAGCACTGCCACGAGGCCTCGTTCGATTCGAGATGACTTTGAATAAGGAGCTTCCGTGATGCGCGCCCCTCGATCGTTTCTGCCCGCACACCCTCTGTCCCGTGCGTTGCTGCATTACCTCACGCACGTGACGGTCTCGCTGCTGGTGTTCCTGGGTCTGCTCGTGCTCTTGGCCCGCGGGGCACACGCCCAGGAGGCCACGGGCGCAAGCCCCCGCCTGCGCCGCTTCGCCCTCATCGTCTCGTCGAACGACGGAGGCACCGGGCGCGCGCCGCTTCGCTTCGCCAACACCGATGCCCGCGCGATGTCCGATGTCCTGATGCAGCTTGGCGGTCTGTCTCCCCGCGATCTCATCCTCTTGCCGAACGCCAACCGCACCTCAGTGGAAAGCGGCTTCGATCAGCTGCGGACACAGCTCGGCCAGCCCGCCACGCCTGGCACACGCCGGGAACTCTTCGTCTACTACTCGGGCCACTCCGACGAGCAGGGGCTCCTGTTGGGCAAAGACCGCATCACGTACCGTGAGCTGCGCCAGTGGATCTCGGATCTGGGCGCGGACGTGCGCATCGCCGTGCTGGATTCGTGCGCCTCCGGGGCGCTGATCCGGCTCAAGGGCGGGGCCATACGGGCCCCCTTTTTGGCCGACGTCAGCACGGATGCGCGGGGCCATGCGTTCCTTACCGCCAGCTCGGCCGACGAATCGGCGCAAGAGTCGGACCGCGTGGGCGCGGCGTTCTTCACCCACTACCTGGTCTCTGGTCTGCGCGGGGCCGCGGACGCCAGCCGGGATGGGCGGGTCACCCTGGGTGAGGCCTATCAATACGCCTACGACGAGACCCTGAGACGCACGGAAAACAGCCGCGCGGGCGCTCAACACCCCGCTTACGACATCCAGCTCGCGGGCACGGGTGACCTGGTCATGACCGATCTGCGCACCACCGACGCGGCGCTGGTGCTCGGCGAGAAGCTCGCGGGCCGCATCTACGTACGTGATGCCTCCGGGCGCCTTCTGGTCGAACTGCGCAAGGAGCCCGTGTATCCCGTCGAGCTCGGTTTGTCGCCCGGTGACTACCGCGTGCTCCTCGACGCCGACGGGCGCCCCTTCGAGGCCAAGGTAACCTTGAGCCAAGGCAGCCGTAAGCAGCTCGCACAGAACGACTTCAGATCTACCCAAGCCCTGGTCACCACCGTGCGTGGAAATAGCCCTCCGCGCTTTGATGCCCCCCTGCGTGAGGTGGGCTTCGATCTGGTGGCTGCCCCTGGCGTTCGCCTGTCCGGTGGGGGCGACGAACCCGTGCGCCACCGGTTCGTCTTGGGATTGCTCGGGCACTCACATGAGCTCGAGGGCGCTCAACTGTCGCTCGCGGGCAACATGGTGGAACGAACCATGTCGGGTGCGCAACTTGCGGCGGGTTTCAACTTGACCAAGGGGTTCGGCAAAGGCGCCCAACTCGCTGGCGGGGTCAACATCGCCACGGGTGGATTTACGGGCTTCGCGGGTGCCGGTTTGGCCAACGTGTCCCGGGGCCCCTTCAAGGGGGCACAGCTTTCGTCCCTGAACTGGTCAGACGGTGACTTCACGGGCCTTCAAGCGGCGTCCATCAACTTCAACGACGGCGCCTTTCGCGGTTTGCAAGCCGCAAGCGTCAACGTCAACGGCGGAGGCTTCACCGGCATGCAAGCAGGGGCTGTAAACGTCAACGGCGGCTGGCTCAAAGGTGTGCAAGCGGGCGCCGTCAACGTGTCCGAAGGTTTAAACGGGGTTCAGGTCGCCGCGGTGAACATCGGAGGCGACGTCAGCGGCACACAAATTGCCGCGATCAACGTGGCCCGCAAGGTGCGGGGTGCGCAGATCGGGGTCATCAACGTGGCCGCATCGGTCGAGGGGGAGTCACTGGGGCTCTTGCCTCTCGTCAAGGACGGTTACCATCGCTTGGCGCTGTGGTCGAGTGATCTCAGCCTGAGCAACCTGGGCATCAAGCTGGGGGGCCGCCACGTGTACACGCTGCTCGGCGGGGGCGTTGGCAGCGGTAACGACGAGCGCCGCACCTACAGCACCTTCGTGGGCCTGGGCGGACATATCACGCCGTGGGGAGGGCCCCTCTTCCTCGACATCGATCTCGTCGCCACGCAGCAGGGGAACCGCGACGACTTCGGAGAAAGGGACAGCCTCGTGGGGACCTTGCGGGTGGTGTTGGGCTACGAGATCGCGCGCAGCTTCGCCGTCACGCTCGGCCCCACGTACAACGTACTCACCTCCTGGGAGGGGCAGGACTACGAGACCGGTCTCGGCGTTTTCGAGAAGGTCTACCGCGAGGGCGATACCACCGTGCGGCTCTTCCCGGGTTTCGTGCTGGGCGTGCAGATCTAACCCGCGTGCGGACGCGCGCCCCCGAGCGACGACAGGCGCTGGGCGATCGAAAGCGGCAGGTCCCCCGCCACCAGGCGATCGGTGCCTAGCCGCTCGGACGCCGCGAGCGCTGCCTCGCCGTGTGCGAACACACCACAGATAGCCGCGTCGCGCGCCGACAGTCCCTGCGCCAGGAGCGCGCCGAGGGTTCCCGTAAGCACGTCCCCACTGCCTGCGGTACCCAAAGCCGCCGTGGCCGCCGGGTTGATGAACAGCTCCCCAAGCGGCGTGGCGATCAGGGTGCGTGCACCCTTGAGCACCACCACCGCCCCACTCTTGTCGACCAGTGCCCGTGCAGCTGCCACCCTGTCACCCTGCACCTCGGCCGTGGTGACACCGAGTAACCGGGCCATCTCACCGGGGTGAGGCGTCAACACGCGAGGCGCCGCCGCCTCCTTCAGAAACGCCACCTCGGTTCCCAGGTGGTTGAGCCCATCGGCGTCGATCACGGTGGGCAACGTCAACTCCCGCGCCAAGCGCTGGACCAGGACCTTCGTACCTGGGCCAGTGGGAATGCCGGGCCCAAGAGCCACCGCCTTCATGCGCCTCGACAGCTGCACGACCAGGTCGAAGCTGTCACCGTCGGCGTCCTCTCCTTCGGCATAAACCGCCGACATCACCTCCGCCAGCTTCGCGTCGAGGCCGTTTTGAGCCTTGCGCGTGCTCGCCACCGTGACGAGCCCGGCACCGGCCCGCAGGCCCGCAAGCCCACACAGCGCGGCCGCGCCCGTCGTGCCCGGCGCGCCGGCAATGACCAGCAGATGCCCCCGAGAGCCTTTGTGACTACCAGCCCCGAAACGCGGCACGAGCTGGCTCACGAAAGCCGCCTCCAGCCACTCCGCCACCGGCCCTCCCTCAGGGGGCACGAACGCAGGCGCCCCCAGCTGTGCAACCACCACGTCCCCCACCGGAGCGTCTGGGTTCACGCAAAAGCCCAACTTGCGCGCCGCCATGGTTACCGTGAGGTCGGCGCGCACGGCAACACCTCGTTGGCGGCCGCTGTCGGCGTCGAGCCCCGAGGGTACATCCACGGACACGCGCAACGCCTGACACGCGTTCATTGCCGCGATGGCGGCCGCGGGTGCGCCTTGCACGTCCGCGTTCAAGCCGGTGCCGAATACGGCGTCCACGATCACATCGGGCTGGCCGAGGAGGTCCTGCCACACCTGGCGGTCGAGTTCGTGCCCCGCATCCCGCACGGGCACGTGGGAAAGCCCTCTCAACACCTGGAGGTTGCGTTCGGCATCACCCCTTATCTTGGCGGCAGGCAGCGCCGTGACCACACGCACCTTGGCGCCGCCGAGCGCTAGATGCCGGGCGATCACGAAGCCATCGCCCCCGTTCTGCCCCGCCCCGCACACCACCACCACATCGGCATCGGCGAGCGCAAGGGGGCGTGCCGCCAGTGTGTGGCGAATCGCGTACACGACCGCCAGGCCCGCGTTCTCCATCATCACGAGCCCTGGGAGCCCCAGCGTGTTCATCACCCACGCATCGGAGGCCCGGGCCTGCGCGGCCGTGAACACCTGTGCCACCCGCCTGCCCCTTCCGTTAGAGCGCGAGCGCTTTTTGCATCGCTTTCGCGATGTCCTCGGCACGCGCGGCGATGTGCCCCTCGTCGCTGCCCTCGATCATCACACGGGCCTTCGACTCCGTGCCCGAATAGCGCACCACCACGCGTCCGTTCTGTCCGAGTTCCGTTTCCACCTCGCAGATGACCCTCTGCACCTCGGGCAGCTCCTCGAGCGGGATCTTCTGCGGAACGCGGAAGTTCACCAGAACTTGCGGGAAGCGCGTCATGGCCCGCGCCAGCTCGGAAAGCGGCTTGCCGGTCTCGGTCATCACCGCCATCACCAGGAGGGCCGCCATCGTGCCATCACCCGTGGTGGCGTGCTCGAGCGAAAGGACGTGCCCCGATTGTTCCCCGCCCAGCATGAAGCCCCCCGCGCGCATCGCCTCCACCACGTAACGATCGCCCACGGCGGTGCGCAAAAGCTCGATGCCGTGGCTTGCGAGCGCGCGCTCGAGCCCCAAGTTCGACATCACGGTGGCCACCACGGTGTTGCCAGGCAAGCGGCCCTGCTTCTTGAGGTGCTGTCCCAGAATCGCGAGGATCTGGTCACCGTCGACCACCTGGCCGCGCTCGTCGATGAGTATCACCCGATCGGCATCGCCATCGAGCGCCACACCCACCTCGGCCCGGGTCCGCTTCACCTCGGCCGCCGCGTTCTCTGGAAACAAGGCGCCGCAGCGCTCGTTGATGTTGCGACCGTCGGGACTGGCCCCGAGCTCGATCACGTCGGCGCCGAGCTCGTCGAAAACACGGGGCGCCACCTGGTAGGCCGCGCCGTTGGCGCAATCGACCACCACCCGAACGCCGTCGAGCGTGCGGTCACGGGGGAATGCGTGCTTGAGCGACTGGATGTATCGGCCCTCCGCATCGTCAATGCGGGTCGCCTTACCCAATTCGTCCGCGCCGGCCGCGAACGACTCGTCACCGTCCTCGATCGCGGTCATCGCGCGTTCGAGTTCCGCCTCCACCTCGTCGGGCAACTTGAAGCCGTCAGCAGCGAAGAGCTTGATGCCGTTGTCCTGGTAGGGGTTGTGTGACGCGCTGATCACCACGCCGGCGTCGGCCCGCATCGAAGACGTGATGAAGGCGATCCCCGGCGTGGGTAAGGGGCCCACCAGCATGGCGTCCGCCCCCGCGGCCACGATCCCGGCCTCGAGCGCGCTCTCCAGCATGTAGCCGGACAGCCGTGTGTCTTTCCCAATGACGATGCGCCCCTTCCGGTCCTTTTGCCTGAAGCGGTGCGCCACGGCCATGCCGAGCCGCAGCGCCACCTCCGCCGTCATGGGGTGTTGATTCGCCTTGCCTCTGATGCCGTCGGTGCCGAAAAGGTGTCGTGTGGTCGGATTGCTCGCCATGGTGTCCCGCCAGTGTACCTCGCTGCCTGGAGGAACGTCAGCGTGCGCCTAAGCGCCTCCGTGCCCGTTTGTTGGTCATGATCGTTTTCCTGTAACGAGAACGGCGCCCACGTCACATAAGATCACATCACCATGAACATGCAGCTTCGTTCATTGAGGGGCACCGGCGACGCGACGCGCGGTGGACTTGCCGTCAGCACGGCCCTTTTCGCATCGCTATTCGCCGTGGGGGCCTGTGCCCCGGGCGTCACCTCCGGGGGCAGCGACGACGACACGGGCGGCCAAGCCGGGCGCGACGGTGAGGGCGGATCCGGTCAGGGCGGCGCGGGCCAGGGCGGATCCAGCTCCACCGACGACCAAGGCGGCGCCGGCAGCGGAGCGGGCGGCCTGGAAGGCAGTGCCTTGGGGGGTACGGGGGGAAGCCCCGAGGCGCCCATGCCCGTCAAACGCATCTGCATCGAGGCGGGAAGCGAGGTCAAACCCGACCCGGCCACGCTGAACGGCGTCTACGCGCTCAACTGCGCGGGCTGCCACGGCGCCACCGGTCAGGGCGTCGGCAAGTTTCCGAAGCTCACCGAAGACAAGGGCTTCGAGGCCTTCTCGAAGATCGTGCGCGAGGGCAAAGAAGGCGCCGTGGCAGGCGTGATGCCCGCCTTCTCGGATTCGCACCTTTCGGAAAGCGAGCTGCTGCAGGTCTACGTGACCCTCGCGGGCAAGACCCTCAAGGCCGACCGGACCCTCGGCTGTAACGGCGCAAGCCCGCTCGACGAGGCGGCCATCGCGCGCGCCTTCGAGACGGGCCTCAAAGAATGGCGCGCTCCGGACCATGAAGCCGCTTCGTGTGCCAGCTGCCACGGCCCGATGCCCATCGACCTAGCGTACATCGGCTACGACGACGCCACGATCTTCCGCCGGGCGCTCAAGCACATCACCGAGGCGCAAACGCGTGCCGTCATCGACTTCGTGCACGCCATCCGCGCCAAGTACGGCATCGCAGGCCCGAAGAACTTCCTCGAGTTTCGGCCCTTCCAGCCGGGCGGCCTCGTCATCTCGGGGGCCACACCCGCGGAACGGGACCACAAGTTTGGCCTGAACCTCAAACAGGCAGCCCCCACGCTCTTCGACGGCGTGCTGGACACCAAGGCCGAGGCCTTGAAGGCCAAGGACGAGCTTTTGGCCATCAACCCCCGGACCTTCCCCATCGGAATGCCGCTCAACCGCTGGACCGAAGACATTCACCACGGCAAGGAGCACGGCACGCTCAACGAGTGGATCCCGGACAGGCCCCACATCCCGGTGGACAAAGCCGCCGAAACAGCGCTCTACGCCCTGCACGACAAGTACATCGCCAACCCCACGTGGGAGAACCTGTGGGCCATCCAGGACGCTGGTAAAACGCTCACCAAGCTGACCGGCGTCACCACACCGAACGCCATGGCGCCCGGCTACAACGAACACGACGACTTCGCTTTCCGATCGTACGGTCTCAAGTACGAGTCCGTGCTCTTCGCGCAGCACCACTTCCTCGAAGAGCTGCGGGGACGACCGGGCCTCTCCAAGATGAGCGCGTCGCCCTTCCCCGGCCGAAACAGCCTTTGGGAGCTGGGTGACCTGGCCCGCACCCGCGACAGCGTGTTCTTCTCCAAAGATTGCAGGGGAAGCTGGAATACCTGCCTCGGCCTGCCGGCTGACGCCGTCGAGAAGATCGACCAAGCGCAAGACCCACGGGCGATGCTGAAAGACCTCAAGCTTGCGTGGTTCTGGGTGGGCTGGTTCTTCGACACCACCCTCTACCGCACCAGCGGCAGCAACTCGACGAAAGTGTCCGAGTACTTCACCGGCGAGCTCTACGAGCGCGGCTACTTCAATCACACGGTTTATCACCGCTTCCGCAAGAACCTGGCTGCGGCCTACGAACACCAGGGCAAAGAGAAGGACGTGGATGGGCCAGCCGGGATCGACCATTCTTGGGCGCATACCTACGGCTACTACATGGGCTACAACCGCGGCCTCGAGCTCGACAAGATGCCGAAGGATCCGGAGGCCCTCGCGCTCTACAAAATCCTGGCGGGCAACACCTTTCGCATGATGATGTTGCTTACCATTGAGCACATTCAGCGCACCGGCAAGGTGAGCGACCGGGAGATCATGCGACCCATTTACAGGTCGACCATGCCCATCCAGTTCTCGGAAAAGCACGAGTCCGCCGAGACGCTCGCGAAGACGAAGCAGCTCGTAGACGAATACGAAGCCGCCGTGGATGCAGCCTGCGACCGGCGTCCACTCCGCTACGGCGAGCTAACCTACCCCAAGCACTGCGGCCCCTGAGCCACGAGGTCACCGTGTGACCCGAAAGGAGCCAGCACACGAGCTCGTGTGGCTGGCTCTTTTCATGTCCGCCTCGTGAAGTCCCCACAGCCGAGACCGCGCTCGCTAGTCCGGCCCGCGGTGGGGCTGCAGGAGTGCCTCGGAGACCGCCACGACATCTTTTGCCGCGGCGACATCGTGCACGCGCAGGCACTCCACCCCTTGTGCCACGGCCCAGGCGAGCGCTGCGGCTGTACCCATGCCTCGCTCGTTCACGTTGCGCCCGGTCAGCTCACCAAGGAAGCGCTTCCGGGACAGACCCAACATCATGGGAAGCCCCAGGGCCTTGCGCAGCCCTTGGAGACCGCGCATCAACGCCAGATTTTCAGCCAGCCGCTTGCCGAACCCAATCCCGGGGTCGATGAAGAGGCGAGCGCACCCCGCCGCCCGCGCGGCCGCCACCCGCTCCACCAGCTCGTGTTGCACCTCACTCACGACGTCGTCAAACGCCACGGCCTCCATCATGGATTGAGGCGTGCCCCGCAGGTGCCCGAGCACGATCGGAGCCTCGTGGCGTGCCGCCACTCGTAGTATCTCAGGGTCCATCAGACCTCCCGAGACGTCATTCACCACACGCGCCCCCGCCTGGAGCGCCGCTTCAGCCGTCTCGGCTTTATAGGTGTCGATCGAGACCCATGCGCGGCCCGCAAGCGCCGGCACCAGCAACTCGATGACGGGCAGCACCCGCGCACGCTCTTCGGCCGGGGAGACCATCGGTGCACCCGGTCGCGTCGACTCCCCGCCCACGTCGATCCAGTGTGCGCCCTCTTCGACCATCTTCAGCGCCGCGGACACGGCGGCCTCGGGGGTGACAAAGCGCCCGCCGTCCGAAAACGAATCCGGGGTCACGTTCAGCACTCCGGCCAACAGGGTGTCTGCCCGGCCCCTCGCGGTCGTCCCGATGCGCATCTTGTAATTCTATCAGGGCCTTCCTCGACCCTTCGAAAAGCGAGCGGGCGGAGCGCCTGGTGGCACACCGCCCGTCAATCGTCCCTTGCCTTGCCTTGCCTTGCCTTGCCCCGTCACGCGTACGGGACGGGCCCTCGGCTCATGCCTTTTCTGGCTCGGGCAAACGCCCTGGCAAGAAAGAGGCTTTTTCCTTTTCCACCTTGGGCTCAGCGGCGGGCCGCGTAGGTCGTGGCACCGGGGGGCGCCCCAGGGGCTGCCCCAGGAACACCAGGTCGATGTCCTGGCCGTCGAGCGTCTCGTACTCGAGCAACGCCTCGGCGAGTCGCTTGAGCTTCTCGACGTGCTCGCCCACGATCTGCTTGGCGCGGTTATAGTTCTCGGTCACGATGCGCCGAACCTCTGCGTCGATCTCGATGGCCGTTTGCTCGCTGTAGTCGCGCTGCTCGTTAAAGTCGCGCCCCAGGAACACCATCTCCTCCCGGTGCCCGAAGTGCAGCGGTCCCAGCTTGTCGGACATGCCCCACTCGCACACCATCTTACGTGCCAGATCGCTTGCCACCTGCAGATCGTTCGACGCACCCGTCGTGATCTGACCAAAGATGATCTCTTCGGCTACGCGTCCCCCCATGGCCACGGCGATCTGGTCCACCGCCGCCTCCTTCGACATGTTCAGGCGATCCTCCTCGGGCAGCTGCTGGGTGAGCCCCAGCGCACGGCCTCGCGGAATGATCGTGACCTTGTGGATGGGATCGGTCGACTTCACCATCTTGCCCACGAGCGCATGGCCTGCCTCGTGGTAAGCGGTGACCCGCTTTTCCCGCTCGCTGATGATGAGCGAACGACGTTCCGGTCCCATGAGGACCTTGTCTTTCGCCATCTCCAGATCCAGGTGTGCCACGCGGTCCTTGTCGGCCCGCGCCGCGAGCAAAGCGGCCTCGTTCACCAGGTTCTCGAGATCGGCCCCCGAGAACCCCGGTGTGCCGCGCGCGAGAACCTCGAGGTCGACGTCGCCCGAAAGCGGCACCTTCTTCGTGTGCACTTTCAGGATGCCCGAACGCCCCTTCACGTCCGGCCGGGGCACGATGATGCGCCGGTCGAAGCGCCCCGGGCGTAGCAGCGCGGGGTCGAGCACGTCAGGACGGTTCGTGGCGGCGATCAGGATGACGCCGTCGTTCGACTCGAAGCCGTCCATCTCCACGAGCAGCTGGTTCAGCGTCTGCTCGCGCTCGTCGTGACCGCCCCCCAGGCCTGCGCCCCGGTGACGGCCCACGGCATCGATTTCGTCGATGAAGATGATACAGGGAGCGTTCTTTTTTCCCTGCTCGAACAGGTCGCGCACGCGGCTTGCGCCAACGCCTACGAACATCTCGACGAAGTCCGAACCGCTGATGGAGAAGAAGGGAACACCCGCTTCACCGGCGATGGCGCGGGCGAGCAAGGTCTTGCCCGTGCCAGGAGGCCCCATCATCAGGACCCCCTTCGGGATACGCCCCCCGAGGCGCGTGAACTTCTTGGGGTCCCGCAGGAATGAGATGATCTCTTCCACTTCGTCGCGGGCCTCTTCGATGCCCGCGACGTCCGCGAAGGTAATCTTGCGCGAGTTTTCCGACAGCAGCTTCGCGCGGGATTTGCCGAAGCTCATCGCTTTGCCCCCGCCCACTTGCAGCTGTCTCATGAAGAGCAGGAAAAGCCCCACCAAAACGATCATGGGCAGCCAGGTGATGATCACCTGTTGCCAAAAACCGCCTTCGGCCTCGCGAACCACTTCGTAGTTCACGCCCGACTTGTTGAGCTTCTCGAGCAGGCTCTCACCGATGTACCCGGTGGAGATGAATTGGGTTCCGTCTTTCTCCGTGCCTTGGAACTCAGCGAAGTTGTCGCTCATCCGCACACGGAGCGCTTTGATTTCTTCGGGATGGCTTTCGACCTGCTGGATGAATGTCGAAAAGGCAACCTGGTTCTGCGCGGGCCGCTGCCCGAGGAGCTGCCAGACCACGAAGAAGGCCAGGATCAGCATGACCCAGAGCAGAAACGTCTTATGGCTTTGACGCACTTACAGTCCTTTCTACGAACGAAGGGCTAGTATTGACCCTCAATACGATGCCGTCAACGCAAGCTGGTTGCCAGTGACTCACGCGAGATCACGGCGATTTTCAAGCACAATCTGCACACATGTGCGCGTCGCCTCGTTGGGCGCGCCCGTTTCGGAGGCGCGGAGACCCGCCACCCAGAGCACCTGCCCCGCGGCGTCGACGAGCACCGGCACGTGGGGGCGCTCGTCTCGGGGCACCTTGGCGTCCACGAACAGATCCTGCAACTTACGGCGGCCCCGGCCCTTGCGCGGCCGCAGGCGGTCCCCGGTATGCCAGCTTCTCACGGTGAGCGGCCACACGAGACAATCAGCATCGAACAGCGCCGCGTCCCTGGCGTGCAGGCCCCGTTCACCGGGGGCCGCAGGCCTCGGGCCCAGGTCCACGGGTAAAAGCCGTGCGACCAACGTGAAGGGACTCCCGGGCCAGGCAACCTCCACCTGCCCCCCCGAGGTCGGCCTGCCAAGCCTGGCCGTTCCGGGAAGGGGTCGAGCCGCCGCGCGTCCCGTCGCCTCGAAGGCCAGTTGGCCGTAACGAACCTCGACCCGGCCTCCGGGCACGTCGAGGCTCGCGCTCCCTCCCTGGGCCGCCAGACGCGCCAGCCGCGCTGACGCTCTCGGCGGCAGGGCCGGCAAAGCCTCGTTCGTTACGATCGCGTTTCGTCCCATCGTCTGAAGGCGCGCATCGTCCGCAAGCGCCAGCAAAGCTTCGACGATGCGGGGGTTTTCCTTCGCCAGCGCCGGCAACCCATCGAGCCGGAGCCGCACCCGCGAAAAGCGGCGGTCCTCGTTGGAGGGATCGCGCACAGGCTCGACCCCTTGTCGCGCGACGAAGCGTTCGATCTCGGCCCGCCTCACATCCAGGAGCGGTCTTACGAACACACCCCGTCGGTAAGGTATTCCGGCGAGCCCGCGGACACCCGTGCCCCGGAGGATCCGAAACAGCACGGTCTCTGCTTGGTCGTCGGCGTTATGGCCAAGCGCAACGACTTGACATCCCAAGGAGGCGGCATGCGCCGCGAGGGCGTCGAGGCGCGCGCGCCGGGCCGCATCCTGAAGCGACACGTGCGGGCCCCGCCGCGCGCCTACGTCGACCCGCACGACGTGGCAGGATACCCCACGGCCTTCGCACGTAGCCTTGACCCTCGCGCCTTCGGCAGCCGCCTCGGGCCGCAAACCGTGGTCAACGTAAGCGGCGAGGAGCTCCGTGCGCAGACGGGGCGCGAGCCGCTGCAGGCCCAAAAGCAGGGCCAGGGAGTCGACCCCTCCCGAGAGGCCCACGAGCACGCGCGCGCCCGCTGGGATCAAGCCATGTGTGCGAACCGTGTCGAGGATCTTGGAGAGCAACGTCTTTTCGCCCGGGCCGGCCATGTTAGCGTGCGCCCATGCCTTCCGCAGAGCCGCTGCACGACCAGGAGCCGCTTCCGATCCGAGAAGCCGGCACACGCGCCATCTTCGCCGCCTTGGCCGTGGGGGCCGCAGCGGGCATTCTTGCCAACGTCACGGTCGCCGACAGCCCGACGCTCGACTGGACTCTTCGCAACGTCACTGACCCGCTGGGAAGAATCTGGCTGCGCAGCCTCGTCATGGTGGTGGTGCCCCTCGTGTTGGCCTCGTTGTCCGTGGGCATCGTGGGACTTGGCGACATCAAACGGCTCGGGCGCATGGGAGGGTACACCATGACGTTTTTCCTGGGCGCCACGGCCGTCTCGACGACGCTCGGCCTCGTCTTGGTGAACCTGCTGCACCCCGGAGCGGCGTTGGCCCGCGAAACCCGCGATCGCCTCATGGCCACTTACGCCGGGGACGCACGCAGCATGACCACGGCGGCGGGGGGCGCCAAGCTGGGTATGAACCTGCTGGTAGAGATCGTACCCGCGAACCCCCTTGGCGCCATGGCGGAGGGGAACATGCTCTCGGTGATCTTCTTCGCCGTGGTGCTGGGCGCGGCCCTACTCTCGCTACCGGCACCGCGGCGGGCCCCCCTCGTGGGCGTGCTCGAGGCGCTCAACGACGCCATGATCGTCGTGATTGCCTTCGTCATGCGGCTGGCGCCCCTCGGCGTGTTCTTCTTGCTCTTTGGCGTGATGGCCCGCTTCGGTCTCGACGTGCTCCGTTCGTTGGCCCTTTATGTGGTGGTGGTGGTCACGGGGCTCGCCGCCCACGCGCTGGTCGTCCTACCGGCCATGGCCAAGGTGTTCGCAGGAGTTCGGCCGCTCGCGTTCCTGAGGCGGAGCCGCGTGGTATGGGCCACGGCTTTTTCCACGTCGTCGTCGAGCGCAACGCTCCCCACCACCTTGCGTGTGCTCGAACGCGACTTCGCGATTCCGCGAGAGGTCAGCGGTTTCGTTGCCCCGCTCGGCGCCACCATGAACATGAACGGCACCGCCCTCTTTGAAGGGGTCACGGCTTTGTTCTTGGCGCAGGTGTTTGGCGTCGAGCTCAACCTGAGTGCGCAGGTGGGGGTGGTGCTGCTTGCCACCATCTCCGCGATTGGCGTGGCGGGCGTGCCAGGTGGTTCGATTCCCCTCCTGATGGTGCTGCTTTCGACCTTCGGGGTGCCGCCCGCCGGCATTGCGATCATCCTCGGCATCGATCGCTTGCTCGATATGTGTCGCTCGTCCGTGAACGTCGTGGGCGACCTCGCTGCGGCGGCCTTCGTGGCCAGGCGGGTCAGCGGGTGGCGCGATCGCGCTTGATCAATTCGCCTTGGGTGTTGTCTCGAGCGTTTTGCCCCCCAAACAGCGAACGCACATCGGGATCAAATTCGAGCGAACGTCGCGCACGACACGGCGCCGGCTTCCGCAACCCACGCAGGTGAGAGGCGCAGCGGCGGTAAAGACAGCGTCGTCTTCGGCCTCGCTCCGTTGCACGTCCCGATCCCATTCGAGGTCCAGCGCCACCAGCCCTGCCCGCGTGACCATCCCCACGAGGAAGGTCCCCGTCACGACGGGCAAAGCCCCCACGGCGTTTTCCTCCATGATGCCCGTGGCCTCTTCGATGGTCGTCTCGGGGCCGATGCACAAGACCGGACTCGTCATGCAGTCTTCCACCAGCGTCTCGCGCCGGGCGCCCTGCAGATCCGTGTCGCAAACGATGCCCGTGAGGCCTCCGTCATCCACCACCAAGAAGTGACTCACGTGTTTGTCTGCCGCGAGCCTCAACGCGGCGGACACCGCCGTATCAGGCGTGACGGTGAACAGACTGGTCCCCATCACCTCGGCGACACAGCTCTCGGGCCGTACTGAGCGGCTCGTCTGCCTCGCGTTGCGCCTTCGACGCATGCTCTCCTCCTTCGTGCCGGTTGGGTGGGACCCTTTCTCCAAGTCTGGCCCCGCCGCCCGACGGATTCCACTACCCGCTCGCTTTTCATTCAACTTGCGTGCCGTCGTGTCCCGCGTCACGGGCCCTTGCCTCGGCCGTCAGGCAAGACCGCACACACTGAAACGCGAGCGCCTGCGCCGGCCCCCAGCGCAGCTGCACCGCGCCCATGAGGTCCGTTCGGAACACCGGTACGTGCCTCGCCTGGTAGCGCGCGAGGACCTCTCCGTGGGGAAAACCAAAGCGGTTGCCTCGCCCCGCTGAGATGACGGCCAGATCGGGATCCACAGCGTCCAGCAACGCAGGCGAGGACGATGTCCGGCTGCCATGATGCGGCACCTTCAGAATGTCGGCCCGGGGAGATCTCCCACGTGCTGGCAGCGCGGCGAGCTCGAGTTCACCTGCGCCCTCCAGATCGCCCGCAAACAGCAGCGAACGCCCCCCGTAGCTGAGCCTGAGACTCAACGAGGCGTCATTCACCGAAAGCCCTTCCGGAGCCTCCAGGCGGTCGCCTTGCCAGGGCCCCAAGGGTTCAACGAGCAGACCCTCCACGGAAAACGGAGCCGGCACGGGCATGGGGGTGTTTCGGCCGCGCGCCAGGGCACGCAGCCTGCGCATGATGGGCCCCTCTGCCGAGGGCCCGGCCGCCGCAGGCGCCATCCAGAGCTGCTTGACATCGAACCGCTCCAGCAGATGTGGCATCCCTTCGGCGTGGTCGGGGTGCGGGTGCGAAAGCGCCAGCAGATCGATGTGACGCCAGCCTCGCCGTGCGAGAAAGGGTCCGACGATCCGGGCCCCCGTATCGAAGCCTTCCCCTAGCCCCCCGGCATCCACGACCGCCACGAAGCCGCCCGGCCCCTCGACTACGGCTGCATCACCTTGGCCCACGTCGAGGAAGGTCACCTGGACGAGCTGGGAGTGGGTCGCCCGCCAGCCCCGCACACCGAAGGCCAGGGTGCCGATACCCAGACCCAGCAACGCCCCAGCCAGGGCCTGGGTGCGCACACGCCCCCGCGGCAACCGCGCCCAGGCCCACAGCAGCAGGGCAAAGCTCGAGGTCAAGCAAAGCGTCTCGAAACGGTCGGGCGGCCGCACGAACCACACGGGCGCCCAGGCACCAAACCCACGCGCCAAGGCCAGGGTCAAGCGCACCGCCTGGTCAGCGGGCCAAAGCAGCCACCAGCCAAACCGTGGGACGACCGCTGACAGCACGCTGCCCCCCAACCCCGCGGGGACCACGAACAACTCCACGAGCGGCGTGAGCACGATGTTGCCCAGGAACGCCGCGGGGGTCACCTCGGCGAACCAGTGAGCCACGAGCGGTCCGGTGATGAGACCTGCGGCAGCCGTGGCAGCAAAACCTCGCCACAGCCAGCGCGCGATCGAACGTGAGAAGGACCGCGAGGACGGCGTGGCAGGAGGGCCAAGCCCCGTGGCGAAGAGGGCCAACGCTACGACCGATCCGATCGACAGCTGAAACGATACGTCCTGCACCCAGAATACCGATTCGAGTCCGATAGCCAGCGCCGCGAACCCGATGCTCGCTGCCAAAGAGGGAGCCCGCCGCAAGGCCGCGCCGGCGAACAGCACACCTGCCATCAGCGCCGAGCGCCACGTGGCCACGGCCTCACCCGTGAGCAAGGTGTAAAAGATCACCGCGGGGAGGGACAACCACGCTGCCACGATGCGCGGAGGAACGCGGGCGGCGAGGCCTGGAGCGCCCGCAATCAACCAACGTAGCCCCACGAAGAGCAGGGCCGCCACCGCCGCCAGGTGCAGGCCCGAAACGGAAAGAGCATGCGTGGCCCCCGCGGCCTTGAAGCCCCACTCGATGTCCTCGCTCACGGCCGTGCGCTCCCCCAGCACCGTCGCCCGAAGAAACGCAGCGCGCTCGGCAGGCAACACGTCGAGGGCCACGGACAACCGACGGCGCAGATCATCGGCCAGGCGACGCGGCGTCCACCAGACACCCCGGGCCTTGAAAACGAGTCTCTCCGTGCGCAGCCGTCCCACGGCGCCCTCGAGGGCCACGGCCTTCCAGGGGTCGGGCGCACCAAAGTTGAAGTGTCCGAAGGGGGGCTGCCATACCCCGCAGGCATGGACGAGATCCCCGGCGCGCGGCGGCGTGCCGGGGGGCCGAAGCGACAGCCGAAGCCGTCCGCGGAGCACCGGGACGACAGGCGCCTCCGCCCCCTTTCGGGGCGAGTTTTGCGGGCGAAGCCACCCTTCGACGCGTATCGCGTCGGGCCTCGCGCCAGCCAGCGCCCGCCCCTCAACACAGGCGCTCTGCCCCGGCGTCCACAGCGCAAGATCGTCGAGGCGCTTCTGTCGCTCCGTCTCGCCTTGGTACCCCAGCCCGAGCCCGCACGTCAGGGCTGCCGCCGCGCCCGCAAGAGTGCGCCAGCCCCGCCGCAAGAAATGGGCGGCCGCCCACAGAGCCCCGAACGCCGTGCACACGAGCAGCCATCGCCCACAGCCGAGGCCCGCGACGATGCCCACGAACAAAGACATGACCCACAAAGCCAGACGCACCCGGGGTTTTCGACAGGGAGCGCGCGCGAGTTGCGGGTCAGTGGGGGCCTGGCCCGCGAGTCCAAACCGGTCAAGGGAAGCCCACCTCCGGGCCGACGCTTTCGTGGAGCCGGCACGAGGGGACTGCTAAGGTGAACGTTTGGCTCGGCTTTCCCGGAACGCCACATGACCTCCGACTCCACGGGCATCGTCAGGCAGCACTTCGCGGTCCCTTACGCATACACGGTGGCGTTCACGCGGGACGTCTTCGCGCCCCAGAACCCCGTGCTGGTGGAGAGCCTCACGCATCGAGAGCCCGGGCGCAGACACCGCGTCCAAGTCATCCTCGACGAGGGCGTAACGCAGGCTTTTCCGCACCTGGCCGACCAAGTCGCGTCCTACTTTCATCGGCACGCCGAAGCCCTCGCGCTCGTGGGTCCGCCCCTCGTCGTGCCGGGAGGCGAGATCGCCAAAAACGACTCTCGTATACTCGCCCGCATCCTCGACACCCTGGCTGCGGGCCACCTCGATCGCCAGTCTTTCGTCCTGATGCTCGGAGGTGGCGCTGTGCTCGACGTGGCGGGTTACGCAGCAGCCATCACACACCGCGGGCTGCGCACCGTGCGGCTGCCCAGCACCGTGCTCGGCCAGAACGACGCGGGCGTGGGCGTAAAGAACGGAGTGAACGGCTATGGCGCCAAGAATTTTCTGGGCACGTTCCATCCGCCTTTCGCCGTGATCAACGACTTCGCCTTGCTCGAAGGCCTGCCTGCGCGTGACCGGATCGCCGGCTACGCCGAAGCGGTCAAGGTGGCTCTCGTCAAGGACGCTTCCTTTTTTGCGTGGCTCGAAGCTCACGCGTCGCGCTTGGCCCAGGGTGACAGGGCCGCCGTGGCGACCTTGGTGAGACGGGCTGCCGAGCTTCACCTGGCGCACATCGCCCAGGGCGGCGACCCCTTCGAGCAGGGCAGCGCGCGCCCCCTCGACTACGGCCACTGGGCCGCCCACCATCTCGAGACCTGTACCGAACATGCCTTGCGCCACGGGGAGGCGGTGGCACTTGGGATTCTGCTCGATACGCGTTACGCCGTGCTCATGGGGCGGCTTCCCCCGCACGTGTTCTCGCGCGTGTACGCCCTCCTCGAAACCCTTGGCCTGCCCTGCTGGCACGACGCCCTCGCACGCCCGGCTCCCACCGCAGGGCCCTCCTCGTCTCCCCCCGCTAGCCCCCTGGCTCTTTGGGCCGGCCTCGAGGCCTTCCGCGAGCACCTCGGTGGGGACTTGTGCGTCACTTTGCTTCGCGACATCGGGCATGCCGAAGAGGTTCACCACATGGACGCCGTTGGGGTCACGGAGGCTGTCTGTGACCTCGAACGTCTGGCGTCTTCACACCCTCTGACGGCGGCCCCCGACCGTCAGGCGCTGCGCGCCGCCCCGCCCGATCACGACCGCGTGGACCCCACGCAGCTTCTGTCCCGCTCCTCGGCCGGTTAGGCTAGCCGTATGAAGCTGCCGATCAGCGACAGCCGTGGACGCCCGGTTCACCTCACTTACTGCACCAACATCCATCCGGGCGAGACCTGGCCGGAGGTGCTCGAAGTGGTTCGCAGCCACGTCAAAGCCGTCAAGCAGCGCGTCTCGCCCCACGAGCCCTTCGGCATGGGACTGCGCCTCTCCGACCGCGCCGTGCGCACCCTCATTGCCGCACCCGACGTGCTCCAGGACTTTCGTGACGAGCTCGACCGCGAGGGACTCTACGTCTTCACCCTCAACGGCTTTCCCTACGGCCCCTTCCATGGCCAGCCCGTCAAGGAGACAGTGTATCGCCCCGACTGGCTCGAACCCGAGCGCATCTCGTACACGCAAAGGCTCGCCGGTGTGCTGGCTGCCTTGTTGCCGCGGGGCCCTCGAGGCCCAGGCCCTGCTCTCGGACTGCTCGAAGGCTCAATCAGCACGGTCCCTGGCAGCTTTCGGGGACGCGCCGCCGCCCATGGCGCCGCTCTGGCCACCATCGCCGAGAACCTCCGCATGGCCGCGGCGACGCTCGCCAGGATCCGGGCCGACGGAGGACCCACGATGGGACTGGCCCTCGAGCCTGAGCCTCACTGCGTGCTCGAGACCACGGCGGAGGCCGTTCGGTTTTTCGAGCAGCATCTCTACACGGAAGCCAGCGTCCGCGCTTTCCAACCGCTCACGGGAATGTCCCGGGTAGAGGCAGCCGAAGCGCTCCACCGCCATCTCGGCCTTTGCCTCGACGCTTGCCACGCCGCAGTCGAGTACGAGGCGCCCGATGAAACTCTGGCTCTCCTCAAAAAGAGCGCCATTCCCGTCTTCAAACTTCAAGTCAGCGCGGGCCTCCGCGTGCCGGTGCCCTCGGCGCGGGCGCTCGCGGTGTTGCAGGAATTCGCTGATGGTGTGTACCTTCACCAAACCGTCGTCAGTCGCGGCGGTGCACTTGTCCGGCACCTGGACCTGCCCGATGCACTCGCGGCCGCCGGGGCGGGAGACATCGGCGACGAATGGCGCATCCACTACCACGTGCCGGTGTTCACCAACGAGTTCTCCGAGGGCTTCTCACGCCTCGAGCCGACAAGCGCGTTTTTGAAGGAACTGCTGACGCTCTTTTCGCGCGAGCCCCTCTGCCCTCACGTCGAAGTGGAAACCTATACCTGGGACGTGTTGCCGGAGGCTTTGAGGGGAGCCCCGCTCGACGACGCCATCGCACGCGAGTTGGCGTTCACCCACAACGCGCTGGTGCCTGGTCGAATCGGTGAGGACGCGGGAGGCATGCCCTGATGGCCCTCTCGTGGACCACAGCCCTCAGGCTGGGCAGGGTGTCGAATCTGCCCACCGTGTGGACGAACATCGCGGCCGGCTGGGCTCTCTCAGGTGCCCCGTGGCACACAGGCGTCTACTTCGGGCTCTCCCTCGCGATGAGCGCCCTTTACGTGGGTGGCATGTACCTCAACGACGCCTTCGACGCCGCTTGGGATCGCGTTCATCGCCCCGAGCGCCCCATCGCTCGCGGGGAGGTGCCGCTACGCCTCGTATTGAAGATGGGGCTGGCCTTGCTCGCCACCGGTGTGGTGCTCGTCGGCGTCCTGGCCGCCTTGGGCCTCGTGAGCGCTTGGGCCCTGCTCTTCACCCTCGTGCTGGCGAGCCTCATCGTCTACTACGACCTCAACCACAAACAGAACGCCTGGGGTCCCCTCGTCATGGGACTCTGCCGGGTGGGTGTATACACCGTGGCGGGCGCCACCTCGGGGTTCCCCGGCCTGGCCGTCTGGGTAGGGGCGTCGTTGCTGCTTGGGCACCTCGTGGGCCTCACCTACGTGGCGAAGCACGAAACCCGCGGCCAGGTTGTGCGCCTGTCCCCCTTGCTCTTGTTTCTCCCCGCCCTCGTCGCGGCGATGGTCGTCGCATGGGCCTGGCTGCCCGTGGGGCTTGCGTACGCCTCGTACACCGTAGCCGCGGGTCTTGCGCCCGCGCTGGGATGGGGACGCAGCCGTCCCAACCCGGGCAAAGCCGTGCCCGCCTTGATCGCGGCGATCAGCCTGCTCGACGCGGTCTTCGTCACGCGCGCGGCGGGGACCATCGGGGTGGCAGCCTGCGTGGCAGCGTTCGGCCTGACGCGGTTCTGGCAACGGCACGTGCCTGGCACGTGAAGGGTGGTGCCCTCAGGCAAAAACGTGCGCCAAGAGCAAATCCTTGACCGACGTCGCAGTCACCGAAGGGCCTGGTGGTAAGGTCTCCGGCCGGTTCGTTGCGAACAGAGGGCCTTCCTCCGGCCGATCCGTCACACGACCGTGCGAACCCCGAACGAGCCCCGCATCGAGAGCAATCACGTCGAGCAGGCTGCGCATACCCAAGCGACGCTTGAGCAGAGTCAAGCCGATCTTGAGCTTGGGAAAGCGGATGCGGGGATCCAGGAAAAGCTCGACGGGGTCGTATCCTGGCTTGCGGTGAATGTCGACGGTACGCGCATAGTCGGGCGCCCGGTCGTCGTCCAACCAGAAGTAATACTGAAACCAACGATCCGCGCGGCTCACGGCCACGATCTCTCCGGCGCGCTCATGATCGAGGCCCTGCGCGCGGCGCTCTTGTCCCGTCCACACGGCCTCCACGCCGTCGAGCCCACGCACCAGCGCCGCCACTTCGGCCACGCGTTCCGGGCGACGCACATACACGTGCGCCACCTGGTGGTCCACCACGGCGAAGGCCTCGGAGGCCCCCGCATCCAGCTGCTCGCCCATCCGCTCAGCACGGACGGCCAGGAGCCCCGCCCGGCGAAGCGCCTGGTTGATCATCACCGCCCCGCTCACCTCCGTGACCCCGTATTCGGAGAGCACCACGACGGCCATGCCTTCCGCCTCCGCCAGCGCGATCAGGGACCCCGCCACGGCGTCCACCTCGGCCACGGCCTTGGCGACCTGGGGATGGTGCGGACCGAGGCGCTGAAGGTCGTAGTCGAGGTGGGGCAAGTAAACCAGGGTCATCGTGGGCGCCCGTGTGGCGAGGATGTGCTCCGCACAACGCCCGATCCACGCCGTCGAAGACAGGTCTGCCGCGGGTCCCCAGAACTTGAACAGCGGGAACACACCCAGGCGGCCCGTCAGTTCGTCACGCAGCTCGGCAGGGCTGGTGTAGACATCAGGCAGTTTCCGTCCGTCGGCCGGGTACTGGGGTCTGGGCGTCACGGCAACGTCGGCGCTGCTGTACATGTTGAACCACCAGAAGAGCTTCGCGCAGGTAAAGGACGAATCGCGGCGCTTGGCAACGTCCCAAAGCTTTGGGCCCTGCACCAATCGATTCGACTGGCGCCACAGCGACACCTCGGCGAGATCGCGAAAATACCAACCGTTGCCCACGATGCCGTGGCGGCTCGGCAGCTCGCCCGTAACAAAGGTGGACTGAACCGCGCACGTCACGGCCGGGGTGATCGTCTCGAGATCACGAACGCTACCTCGCCGCGAGAAAGCCGAGAGCTCCGGGGCAGACGGCAACAGGGCGCGGGTCAGCCCAACGACGTTCAGGACGAGGGTCGGTCGCATGGGGCCCCCTGCTCCTCAGGCCTCGTCACCATCGACGCGCGGAGCTTGGCCGCGCAGCACCGAGTTGCCCTCCCACAAGGTCCGCTGATCCACCGCAACGGGCAGGCCCACGTCCTCGAGGTCCAAACGGCCGCTTTGCGCAAAGAAGCGCACGGGATTTTCCCAAAGCACCTTGGCGATGAGCGCCTCGTCGAAGCCCTTGGCCTTCATGGCGGCAGCCGTCTTCGGCACCTTCAAGGGATCGCTCACACCCCAATCCGCGGCGCTGTTCACGATGATCCGGTCCGTCCCGTACTGCTGCATCAGCGACACCATGCGCGTCTCGTCCATCTTGGTGTTGGGATATACGGAATGTCCGGCCCAACACCCTGAAGCCAGAACCATGGGCAGCGTCTCCTCGTTGTTGTGATCCACGAGCGTCAGCTCGGGAGGAAAGCCGAGCTCCCTCACCAATGCGAGCGTACGCTCGGTGCCACGCTTTTTGTCGCGGTGGGGCGTGTGGATGAGGATGGGCAACTCGTATTGCCGGGCCACTTCGATCTGCGTCTTGAAGAAGTGGTGTTCGACGTCATTTTGTTCGTCGTAGCCAATCTCTCCCACCGCGACCACCCCGTCTTTTTCGAGGTAACGATGCAGGAGGTCCACCACGCCTTGCGCCACCCGCGGCTCATTGGCCTCCTTGGGGTTGAGAGCCAGGGTGCAGAAGTGCCGGATGCCGAACTGCTGGGCGCGGAACCGCTCCCACCCGAGCAGCGACAGAAAGTAGTCCTCGAAGGTCCCCACGTGCGTGCGAGGCTGGCCTACCCAAAACGCCGGTTCCACGAGGGCGGCGATCCCGGACCTCGCCATCGCTTCGTAGTCGTCCGTCGTGCGCGAGGTCATGTGAACGTGCGGGTCGAAGAGCTTCATGACGCGGCCGTTTCTCCTTCAAGCCAAGCAAGATCAGCGGAAATCGGGCGACCAGCCGCCCGACGTTCCCGGCCATAGTCTCGAGCCATGCGAATGAGATCAGCGTCGAGCCGCGTGGAAAGCCCCACGATCCCGCCGAGCGGAAGCGCATTGAACAGGGCCTTCATGACCAGCTGGTTGAACGCGTCGGCGGGAAAGAAGCGCGCAGGATAGGGATTGTCGCACGTGATGGCCTCCACCACGGCCATCGCGTTCGCGCGTGCCCCTTCAGCCGCCACCCCCAATAACCGCGCCGGATGCGGCAGCACGCACAAGGCACGCAACACTGCCTGCTTCTCGCTGAGGTCGCCGGTGCGGTAGGTCTCGTCCACAATCGCCAGGTGCTGCGGTTCAGGCACGCGGGCGGCCATGGACAGTAAGAGCCCGATCCGCCCAAGCTCTGCCCAGGGCCGCGCTTGCACACCAAGGCCCTCGGCAGCAGGTCCCCGAAGGGGCTCGGCAACGCACTCGCGCCCCAGCCGCCGGCCTGCTCCGGAAAACGCGGCCAGAAAACGCTCCCGCTCGAAAGGTCCGGCCGTCGCCTCGTCCCACCAGGTCGCTGCCGCGTCCCGCACGCGCGCTCTCACGCGCGCATCGATTTGTTCCCAAGGGCCCACGGGCGCATCTTACCCTAAGGTGGGCACCCGTGAGCCCGTGGTCAACCGCCAAGGCTAGGCGGCGTTGATTTTTTGCATGGCCTTGCGCATCTTGCCCAAGGCTTGCTCCTGGAGCTGCCGCACGCGCTCTCGCGACAAGTGATACTCGTCACCTATCTCCTTGAGCGTACGCTCCTTGTCGTTCATCAAGCCAAAGCGCTTGCGCAGGATGTCTGCCTCGATCGGCTTGAGGGACTGCAGGAGCCGCAGCATCTCGCGATGGGTTTCTCCCACGATGATTTGGTCGGGCGGGCTCGGCAGGTCTTCGTCTGAGATGAGAATGTCGATGAGCTTGCGCCCGTCCTCATCCGAGATGGGCCGGTCGAGGGACACGGGTGTCTCGTTGAGGAACCCCCGCATCTTCTCCAGCTTCTCGGCCTCGATGCCCGTCGCCTCCGACAGCTCTTCGTTCGTGGCCGGGCGCTCGAGCTTGCTTTGCAGCTCCCGCTCGCTCTTGGCGATGCGGTGGTACGCGTCGATCATGTGGACAGGAAGGCGAACCGCTCGCCCCTTGTCGGCAAGAGCACGGCTGATCGCGTGCCGAATCCACCAGCTTGCATAGGTCGAAAAGCGGAACCCTCTGCGGTAGTCGTAGCGCTCCACCGCCTTCATCAGGCCGATATTCCCTTCTTGTATCAAGTCGGCCAAGGGAAGGCGCCCGTGATTGAACCTACGGGCAATGGACACCACCAAACGCAGATTGGCCCTGACGAAGGCGTTCTTTGCGGCCTTGATGGCCACGGTTTTGGCAACCGCCAGGTTTGCGAAGTCGCGAAAGCCCGACTCGTGACTGTCGAAACCTGCCGCCGCATCACCCGCAACCCCGCGGAGCCCCCGGCGCACCTCGGCCATCGCCGCGTCCACGAAAAGCCGATCGATGTCCTCGTCGCGCAGCTTGGAAGCGAGTTCGTCCACGAATTCCTCGAACTTTTTGCGCGCCGCGGGCTTCGGCTTGGCGCCCAGCGATTCCACCAACGCGCGGTGCTCCTCGAGCAGCGGGAAGGGCTTCCCCATGGTGCGCAGCACCACGGCGTTCACGTGGCGAGCCCCGGGAAGGTACGAGAGCAGCAAGGTCCAAAGCTCCACCTCGAGCGCCTCGATCTCCCGGGCCGACTCGAACTCCTGCTCGGGGCGCAGCACATCGAGCTCGGCCATGTTTTTGAAGTACATGGCGAGGAAGCTCTGCGACTCGTCATCCTTGACGGCCTTGACCGGGGCCGCGGCCTCCTCGAACTCCTCGGCGGTACCTTCCTCGGGCGCAGCCGCCTCGAGCGAGGGCCCGTCGCCTTCGGGAAAATCGTCATCCGGCAGTTCGAGCCCCGCGGCTGAGGCCATGAGTTCGTCGTCACCCTCGAAGGCGCTCGTCGCCTCGGTGTCCGGCACGACCTCCGCCGCTGCCACCAGCTCTGGCCCCTTTGCCGATCGCACCGCCCTCCCCGAAGGGAATTTCGGCGACGACACCGCTTCCTCAGCCTCACCCGGCCCCCCAGCCCGCGCCGTGGATCTCGCCTGCGCAGCGGCCCCAGATCGGCCCGTTTTGGCCACAGGCTTCGTGCTACGCTTGGCCTTCTTGCTCATTGGTGTGCTTGTCCTCGCCATGGTGACGGCCTTTCCGTGGGCACCTGCCGGGTTGCCCGCCAAGGAAACGGTTCTCAACAAGTACTACGCGTCTCGACGCCGAATTATTCCCCTCCCTCCGCACGCCCTTTATGGTAGATGCTCAGGGGATCTCATCGGTCGCAACGCCTCGAGGGTTGAGACACGGTAAGGTGGCAAACAGGGAAATTGCGCTCCGATAAAGCGTAAGCCATATGCCCAAGCCCCGCCGGGACCCCGAATCAGAGGGGCAGAGGCGCCTCAGCGAGGCTTTTCGCAGAGCACGAAGAGGTTCCGGGAGGTCGCTCCGAAAAAGTGGCCACGTGTGGCCAGACTTCCCGAAACTTCGCTGACGCGGAACCCGGCCTGCTTCAGGAGGCGCCCAAGCTCGTGCAGGCTGTAAGCCCGTATCGAGATGTCTTGCTCAATCTGACGGCCGTCCTGGAACACGATCGACCTGCGCACGGAGACGCGGCTCGTGTGAAAGTTGAAATCGACCTCCTCGAGCACCACACACCCGTCGCCCTCCCACCAGACGCGCGTGGGTAGATCTCCCACTATGTAGTCGCGGTTGATCGCGTCGAGCAGAAACCGCCCCCCCGGCTTGAGAGCCCGGAACACGCCCGAGGCGACTTTCAAATTGGTTTCCTCGTCGAAGTACCCGAACGAGGTCATCATGCAGCAGGCGCCGTCGAATTGGCTGTCGAACGACATCTCTCGCATGTCAGCGTGGACGAAGTTCACCGAAAGAGACCGGCGCTGCGACTCGTCAGCAGCACGGATGAGGAGGGGCAGTGACAGATCGATGCCGGTGACACGCAGGCCACGCTGCGCCAACTCGATCGAATGCCGGCCGTAACCACAGGCCACGTCGAGAACCTCACTGCCCTCCGCGGGGGCAAGTGAGGCCTTGATGAAGTTCACCTCGCGCAAAGTCTGCTCGGCCGTCATGAACGGCAACGTGCGAAGGTAGTCCTCGTCGAAGACCTCCTCGTACCAAGGCTTGGTTCGCTTGCGGCGCGGACGCGCGGCCAGGGGCTCCGCCCACGTCTCCGAAGCCGGGTCAGTCGAGGGTGCAACGGGCACCACGGGCAAGGGGGGCACCACAGCTTGCCGTGAAGCCTGGGCCTCGAGCGGTACGGGCGGTGGTGTGGTGACGTCGTCGACGAACTCCACCTCGTCGGAGACGGACTCAGCCTGGTCGTGAATGGATTGTGGTGCAGCGCCTGTCGTCACCGGCGCATCATTGACCCGCTCCACGCCATCGACCAGTTCGTCCACTTCGGCCAGCTCGATCTCCCCGGTGCTCACCTCCTCTGCCTCCTCGAGAGGTAGGGGCGCCGTGGGTGTCTCGACCAGGGGTGGCAGCTCAGGCCCCTGGGGGGCCGCGCCTACCTCAGCCGAAAAAACCGACACATCCACACTTGGAAGAGTGTCGAAGCGCCCCGCGTCCCGGGCAACAGCTTCCGCAGCCCCGGCCTCGGGGTCGACGTCGGAGTCTTTGACCATAGGTCCATCCGGGATCGGCATCAGCCCCAAGTCCCACTCCTCCGTGGCGTCTGCGTCCCGGGCGACCTCGGTCTGGGCGGAGGCGCCGAGACCGAAAGACGGACCTCGAGGGGAGGCAGGCGTGTCCGGGTTTTGCTCGTCGGATTTCGACATGCGGGGGGTTGGGTTAGGCGGAAGTCAACTGGCCCACCCGAACACCCATGCGGATGGGTTGGCCGGGCACGACCGGGTCGAAGGCGACACGCCCCGGCTCGAACAGGATAATCGCGGTCGAGCCCAAGTGGAAAATCCCAATCTCGTCGCCCTTCGCCAAAGTAGGGGGATCCGAGAAAGATTTGGACCGGACCTCCCCTAGGGCTGCAGGGCCCCGGTGGGTCCTCACCTCGGGATCGTAGGCGGCCGTGATGTGTCCAACACCCACGGCAGCCACCATCACCACGGCGAAAACGCCCGGTTCCCCCGAGAACACCGACACAAAGCGTTCGTTGCGCGCAAAGAGATCCGGCTCCCGCCTCACACTACCGTCGTTGACGGGAAACAACTCACCCGGAAGGTGGTGCCAGGAGGTCACTCGGCCCCCTGTGGGCGCGTGCACCCGATGATAGTCGCGGGGCGAAAGGTAAGTGACCTGGAAGGTCCCCCCTTCGAAGCGCGCGGCCGTGGAGGCATCCCCTAGGAGCGCGGCCGTCTTGAAGCGAATGTTCTTCGCTTCGATGCCCTGGTCCCGGATCACCCCCGTGGCGACCAGCCGACCGTCCGCAGGCGCCACGACGGCGCGAGGGTCGGGATCGAGGGGCCGCGCACCGGGCCGCAAGCGACGGGTGAAAAAATCGTCGACAGACTCGTAGGACGTGAGGGGCCGCTCGGCCTCGTCCACGTCGATACGGTACTTGGCAGCAAACGACTCCAACACCCGGGCGCGTATGGCCGCAGGCACCCGGATCCCGCTGCACCATCCAATGAGCTCCGAGAGCGTGCGCTGCGGGGCCAAGCGCCACGCATGGCGCATCATCTTGTCACCTAAAGAAAGGCCGTCCATGCGTGCAACTCCCGACACGTCACTTTAGGACACGAAACGAACCTCGGTCAAAACAAGTTCCCGAGAGGCCGCTCCTTCCTCGGGGCACGCGCCGGAACCCAGGCCTCGAAGTAGGTTAGTTACCTACAGGCGAGGGAGCCTCGTCGTGCGAGGGCGCTCAGTACTCGTAGTACATCCTGAACTCGAACGGGGTCGTGCGCAGGCGCGCCGGCTTGACCTCGTTTTCGTCCTTCCAGTTGACCCAGCCCTCGATCACATCTCGCGTGAACACGTCGCCGCGCAGGAGAAAATCGTGGTCCTCGAGAAGGTGATCGAGCGCTTGCTCCAGCGACGCCGGCGCCTTCGGCACCTCCTTGAGCTCTTCTGGAGAGAGCGAGTAAATGTCCTTGTCGAGCGGATCGCGCGGATCAATCTTGTTTTGAATGCCGTCGAGACCCGCCATCAACATGGCTGCGAAGGCCAGATACGGATTGGCGGTGGGATCGGGACAACGGAACTCGATCCGCTTTGCTTTCGGCGACGCGCCCGACACCGGGATCCGAATGCAGGCTGATCGATTCCTGGCGGAGTAAGCCAGGTTCACCGGCGCCTCGAAGCCGGGGACCAGGCGCCGGTAGCTGTTGAGGGTGGGGTTGGTGAAGGCCAGCAGGGCCGGCGCGTGCTTGAGCAGCCCGCCGATGTAGTAGAGCGCTGTCTCCGAGAGTCCGCCGTACTTGTTACCGGCAAACAGATTCTTCTCGCCCTTCCAAATCGACTGGTGGCAGTGCATACCCGAGCCGTTGTCGCCCACGATGGGCTTGGGCATGAAGGTGGCAGTTTTTCCGTACTTTCGCGCTGTGTTCCGGACCACATACTTGTACCACATGGTCCAATCCGCCATCGTCTTCAGCGTATTGAAACGCATGGACAGCTCACACTGGCCTGCGGTGGCCACCTCGTGGTGGAACACCTCTACCGGTATGCCGACGCTTTCGAGAGTGAGCGCCATCTGCATCCGCAGGTCAGTCAAGGTGTCGACCGGCGGAACGGGAAAGTAGCCCCCTTTGTGAGCCGTCTTGTACCCGAGATTTGGCTTTTCGTCCCGCCCGCTGTTCCAAATGCCTTCGCTTGAATCCAGGTAGTAAAACGACTGATGAGGCGCATCTGCGAAGCGCACGTCATCAAAGACAAAGAATTCAGGCTCGGGCCCGAAGAAGACCCGGTCTCCGATGCCGGTTTGCCGGAGGTACTGCTCGGCTTTACGGGCGATGTGCCTCGGGTCCCGGCTGTAGGGTTGACGGGTAACGGCATCAACGATGTCACACACCACTGACAAAGTCGGCTCGGCGTAGAAAGGGTCGATCACCGCCGATTCAGGGTCGGGAATGAACGACATGTCCGACTCGTTGATGGTCTGCCAGCCGCGGATCGAGCTTCCGTCGAAGTTGAACCCCTCGGAAAACGAGTCTTCGTCGAGTCTGACGAGGGGCATCGTGGTGTGCTGCCAGGTGCCGAGGAGGTCCACGAACTTGAAATCTACGAACTTCACGCCGTGCTTCGCGGCGAACTTCAGGACCTCGGCGGGTGTCATGCGTGCGATTCTCCTCGCCCACCCCTGCCCCAGGCCGACGCCCGAGCTGGGAGGGAAAATGGTTGACCAGTGCTCCGAAGGAATCGTGCCCCTCTGCGGCCCGCGAGGGAAGAGCCGTATTTCGAAACGCTTCGAGAGGGGGGCGCGCGAACGCTCCCCCCTCCGAGAGTGGCTCCTTCACGTGAGGGGCTTAGAGGGCTTCTTCGCCGCGCTCACCCGTGCGGATGCGGATCACCTCTTCCACGGGCTCGACGAAAATCTTGCCATCGCCGATGTGGCCCGTCCTCGCCACGGAGGTCAGCGCCTCGACGATGTCCTTGACCATGTCGTCCTTGGCCACGATTTGGATTCGCACCTTCGGAACGAAATCCACCACATAGGCCGAGCCCCGGTAAACCTCTCGCTTACCTCCTGTGCGCCCGAAACCCTTGACCTCGGAGACGGTCATGCCTTGCACACCGATCTCGCGCAGCCTGTCTTTCACGTCGTCCAACTTGAATGGCTTGATGACCGCTTCGATTTTTTTCATGGTTTGACCCTCGCAGGCAGCCTAACGGGCAATTGTTTCCAATGTATTTCTTTACCGTAAACATTGGGTTTAATAAGTTTCGATAGCAATTTCAGTCACTTGCAACACTGCGAAACACGCGATGTAACACAGAAGCGGCGCCCTCGGGCCGTTCGGACCGGGCCTCGGCCCCCTGCGGGGTCGTTGAGGTTCCGCGTCACGGGGGGCAGACTCCCGGGTGTCGAACTGCGCTTGGTCGTTCCGACGCATCCCTGTGTCTCCCGTGCCGAGGGCCCCACAAGGGTCCGCAAAAATTGTGCCCGAATATTCAATGCTTATAGACAAGAGCCCCCAGGGGCCGCTACTGTAGGTCGGCCTACCGCATGGGGCGCGACGTTGGGACTATCCCGCGGCCGCGGGCATCGGGGCAAGCGGTGCGGCAACCAAAACAACCGCCCTGATTTCAAAAAGTTGCAGCTGTCTCCCAGCTGTGTTACTCAGCGAAAGTCGTAGGGGATCATCGAGGCGATTGCATGGATTTGATGTTCGAAGACGAGGTCGACGAGGTCGGATCCGACGTCGAAGGGTACTGCACGAAGTGCAAGGCCGATACGACCCACGTCGTCATATCAAAGTACGAGGACGAGATCCGGCGCGTGCAATGCAACGTGTGCGGGGACGTACACTCGTTCCGCAAGCCACGCGGTGAGGTGGAAGACGAGGTTCCGGAGCCGGTGTCGGCCCGGAAGCGGGCTCTGATGAAGAAGCCCACCTGGGAAGAGTTCTTTGCCAAACACAAAGCGAGTGCGGCAAAGCCCTACCAATTCCGGCTGGAATACAACGAGCAGGCCATCGTCGAGCATCCAAAGTTCGGCGTGGGTTTCGTCTCGGAAGTTGTCTCGAACAGCAAGGTCGAGATCACCTTCAAGGATGGCCGGCGCATTCTGGTTCACAACCGGGGCGACATTCCGGGCTTGCCAACGGGAGACGGGACACCCTCCGACCAAGAGCCGCCGGCGAAAGGGAAACCTGCGGCCAAGGCCGCCCCAAAGGCGCCGGTCAAGGCTGACAAAGCCAAGTCCGCTCCCGAAAAGGTAGTCAAGCCGCCGAAGTTGCAGCCCGACCGGGCGGTGTCTCCGGAACCGCTAGACGACGACGACGGCGACAGCGACGAAGAGAGCCCTGCGGTCACCCCGGCCACCAAGAGCAAGGCCAAGGACGGCAAGGACAAGGACGGCAAGGACAAGGACGGCAAGGACAAGGACGGCAAGGACAAGACCGAGGCCAAGACTCCGGAAAAGGCGTCTGGCCCCGAAAAGTCCCCCGTGAGTTCGGCGGTGGGCAAAGCCAAGGGTGGCAAACCCGAAAAGGCCAAGTCCCCCAAAGCCGAGCCACCCAAAAGCGAAGCCAGCAAGCCAACCGGGCCCAAAGCCGCCAAGGCTGCCAAAACAGGCAACTCAGACAAGCCCACCCCACCCGAAAAGGCTCCGCTTCGTGCGGACCTAGGGAAGGCCACCAAGACTTCAGCCGCGTCCGATAAGGGCAAGTCCCCCAAGGGCAAGGGCGAAGCTCCGAAGGCCGCAAAGCCTGAGAAGGCTTCGCCGGCCTCGAAGCCTGCGGCGAAATCCCCACCCAAAGCACCGTCGCCCACCGCTCTGAAGGACAAAGCCCTGAAAGCGGCGGCGGCCAAACCCTCGGCTAAGCCGAAGCCCGCGCCCAAAGCCCCTGCGCCCAAGGCCTCGGCGCCGAAGGCAGCTGTGAAGTCAAAGCTTCCAGCCAAGTCTCCGACCAAGCGCAAGTGACGGGGTGCCTGGGTTGTGGTCGCTTATGGCGACCAAAATCCCGGGCACCACATAGCTCGAAATCGGGGACCCGCAGGGCTCGGGCGCCGCTTTGGAGGCCGTCGGATCGATGTGTGCTTTGGTGCTTTCCCGCGTCAGCGGACGATGAGCACGTAAATGTCGTAGAGCGCGTGGGTGTACACCGCCACCGCGAAGCCCCGGAACCAGAACAAGAGCGCGAAAAAAACGCCGGCCAACGTGCGGAAGGTAAAGACCCCGAGGGACAAGGGATCTCCGTACGGTGGGATGTGGTGCATCGCGGAGAAGGCAAGTGACGAGGCCGCAAGCCCCACCAGCAGCGCAGCCCATCGCTTCATGCCGACGACCCGTTCCGCCAGGTACACACACAAAGTCAGAAGGCCCAGGCGAAACACCGCCTCCTCGTAGAGGCCGGCCCCAATGGACATGATGAACCGGGTGGGCAGGCTTTGGTCGGGGAGCCCTCCTGGGCCGGCCAGCCGCGGTGATATGCCCATCAGCTCCGTCATCACGAAAATGATGAGGGATCCCATCGTGAGGGCGTAAAGCGTGCTCTCGAGCAGGACGGGCAGGATGACCCTCCGGTCGAAGCTTTGACGGCGCCCCAGCGTCGACACCGCCACCACGAGGCTGAGGGCAACGCCCACCACGAAAGCCAGGTAAGCCACCGTGGACAGCTGCAAGTTGTGGAGCAACAGGATGGTGACGAAGTCAGCGCCGTTGAGCATCGGGCGCGTGTACAGCACCCCAAGCTGGTAGATCACGAAGAGGGGTGCCACGAGCACCAAGTTCGTGAGAAGATTGCGCCGACCCGCGTCGAAGATGCCCATGTCCGTCAGGGAGCTTGACGCTCGCAGGGCGGAGCCGCCAGGTTTGGCGAGGCGTTTGCTTGGCCGGCGAGACGGCACGAAATCCATACAGCTCTGCTCAGCGCTTGGCGGCGCGAGGCTCTGCCCCGGCGCTCGAAACAGCGGGCGTTCCCTCGGGCGGCCTGATGACCGCGAGAACCTCCCGCTTTGGATCGAGGTACTTTTGCGCCAGGCGCTGCACCTCGGCGCGGGTGATCTTGCGGATCCGTTGCGGGAACTTTTTGTACGCCTCCCATCCCTCGCCGTAGGCTTCGTGGAAAGCCAGGGCCGCGGCCAGCGAGCCCTTTCTCTGCAGACCGATGGCGTGAGTCCCGATGAGGTAACGCTGGGCCCGACCTAGCTCCTCCGCCGTGATGCCCTCGTCTGCCAGGCGCCGAAGGTCGCGGCGCACCGCCTCGAGGGCTTGCTCGAGCTTCTCGGGACTCGAGGCCAGATACACGGCGAAGTACCCCGGATCGATGCCCTCCAGCGAAAACGCGCTCACGCGGTAGACAAGCCCCCGCTTTTCGCGCAGCTCCTCGAACAGGCGACCGCCCTGCCCCGCGAGGACGTGACTCAGCACCTCGAGGCCGAATCTGTCCGGACTGGCCAATGTCGTTCCGGGAAACCCGAGCACCACGTGGGCTTGTTCACGCTCGCGATATTGAATGGCCTGCGCGGGCGCGCTCAGGGCGGGTTCAGTGACGACCGCGGGCACCTCTGCGGCTTGCACGTCGGCGTCCCGGAATAGACTCGTGAGCTTCTCCACCACGCGCGCGGGTTCGACGTCCCCGACGACCGACAGAGTCAGGCTCCCCGGCGGGTAGTGTTTGCGAAAGTGAATGACCAGGCGTCGCCTGGTGAGCCCCGAGACTGAGTCCGCCGTGCCGATGAGATCCATCCGATAGGGATGGCGTTTCCACATGAGGCTCTGAAAGAGCCGGAAAGCGGCCTGCCCGAGGTTGTCATCTTGGGCCCGGATGTCGTCGAGCACGATCCGCCGCTCCTTGTCGAGCTCGGGGTCTGGGAACGAGGCATGCAGCAGACAATCACCCACGAGATCGAGCCCCTGTTCCCAGTTGCGCGACAAGAACTCGGATTGGAGACCCACGCTGTTGCGGCCCGCGTACCCTGTGAGGCTGCCCGCCAGGCCCTCCACTTCGTGCATGATGCGTTCGGCTGAACGCGTCCGCGTCCCGCGCGACAAGAGCGCGCCGATCATGTTGGACACACCGTTCGTGCGTGCGTCCTCGTAGCGTAAGCCCCCGAGCCACATGGCCCTCACTGACATGATGGGCACGCTGGGGTCGCGCATGACGATGAGCTTCGCGCCCCCGGGCAGGGTCTGGACCACCACCTCGTCACGCACGGCCGCCGATGGGGGCTTGAGACGGAAGCGTTTGTCCGCCCGCACTTCGGCCCCGGCAACCACCTTTTGAAGTCGTTCCTTGGCCGCCCCCACATCGACTGACCGGGACACGCCCTCGGGAACCTGTGCCACGAGGGACAGGTGTTCGGTTCGCAGATACTTGTTCGCCACGGCCTGCAGGCTCGTGGGTGATACGGCCCGCAGCTGTGCGAGGTACCAGGGTTCATAATGGAGGTCTCCCACGATGGTCGCGTAGAAGCCCACCTTGCGCGCGTACCCCTGAACGGTCTCGCGATCGTAGACACGATCACTTTCGAGAATCGTGCGCGCTTTTTCCAGCTCGGCCCCGCTCACCGGTACACGCGACAGACGCAGCACCTCGTCGAGCAGGGCGGAGGTGGCCTGGTCCACGCGTCCTCCGCCTGTAACGGCACCGGCCACGAGCACACCGCCGTCCCGGGCTCCAAAGGCGTATGCGAAGGCCGATTTCGCTAGCTGACGGTTTCGGACCACCTCGAGGTTGAGGCGCGAGCTCTCACCCTGACCCAGGACGACCGCCAGCAGATCGAGGGCGGGAATGTCTTCGTGACGAATCGAGGGAATGCGAAAGGCCGCCATGACCTGCGACTCCTTCACGTCACGGGCGAGAACATCAACCCATGCCGGGGGTAGGCCCTCGAGGGGCGGACGACCTTGCGGGGCCCGCTTGGGAGCAGGCCGCATGCCTGCATAGAGCCGCTCGATGGTTTGCCGTGTCTTGGCGGCGTCGAAGTCTCCCACCACGACGAGCGTGACGTTCGGCGCCACATAACGTTCCTGGTAAAAGCCACGCACATCGGCGCGGGTCATGGCCGAGACCGTCTCCAGGCTGCCGATGACGGCCCTACCGTAGGGATGGTGCGGGAATGCGCCGGAGAACAGGCGCTGAGTGACCCCTCGATCGGGGTCATCGAGGCCCTGCTTGACCTCCTCGAGGATGACACCGCGCTCCCGCTCGAGCTCACTGGCCACGAACGACGACTGGGTCAGGGCATCGGCCAGCACGTCGAGCCCAACCTCGAGGAACTCGCTCGCAACCACCACGTGGTAGACGGTCTCGTCGAAGCTGGTCCACGCGTTGATTTCGCCACCCGCTTGCTCGATCTCTCGTGCGATCTGCCCCACGCCACGTCGCTTGGTGCCCTTGAAGAGCATGTGTTCGAGAAAGTGGGACACCCCGGCCAGCCGGTCGGGTTCATCGGCAGCCCCCACCCGCACCCACGCCTGAACAGCGGCTACGGGCGCGCTGTGGTTTTCTTCCAGAACAACCTGCAATCCGTTTTCGAGACTAAATTTCACGATGCGTCCTGATTTCGGCCCACGGCCGAGCTCGTCGATGCCGGGCACGGCAGCCGAAGTCGATCCTGTCCCCGCCCCGGGCTGCGCATATCGGCAACCTGCGAACAGGGCCAGCACCACGAACACGAGGGGGGCCCTCACGAAAGGCGAAGGTAGCATGGATCACCTCATCGGTGGCCGTTCTAGGACCTTTGGAGTATGAAGGCATCGTATCCGAGAGAGTCGATCATGGCGCCGCTGTCGAAAGCTTCTCCCTGCCCGATCTGCCGCAAGCCGGCGGGACATCGCGGGGACAACCTCTTCCATCCGTTCTGCTCGAAGCGCTGCAAGGACATCGACCTGGCCGGCTGGCTGGACGGCGCCTACCGCATCAGCCAACCGCTCGACGAAAACGACCTCGAGGCCCTCGAGGCCGAGCTGGCGCGTCGCGGTCTTCCCGACGAAGCCAACTGAGGGCCTCCGCGTCCCGCGGGCAACCGCCGGGACCCCGTCGAGCCTCAAGGGCCGGCAGACGCCGAGGCGGGGGGGGCCTCGCCGCCTTCGGCAGGTTCCACGGGGGGCTCGTCGGGCGGGTCCTGCCGGGCCGGGAAGGCGAAGCTGAGCACCGTCGAAATCAGGAGAATGCTGGCCAGCACGAGCAGCGAAATCACCTCGGAGATGTGAACGAACGACTCCACCAGGATCTTGAAGCCAATGAACGCCAGGATGAGCGCAACGCCATGCTTGAGCAGGTGCAGCTTCGAGACCAGCCCCGCAACCAAGAAAAAGAGGGAGCGCAGCCCCAGGATCGCAAAGATGTTGGAGGTGTACACGATGAAGACGTCCGTGGTGACACCGAACACCGCCGGAATCGAATCCACCGCGAACATCACGTCGGTGGCCTCCACCACCACCAGCACGGCCATGAGCGGAGTTGCGAGCCACCGCCCCTCGCGCCGCACCACGAAGCGAGCCTCCTCGTAGGCAGCTGTCATGGGCACCAGGCGGCGGAACAGGCGCAGAATCTTGTTCTTCGAGGGATCGACTTCGTCGTCACCCTGCGTGAACATCTTCACCGACGTCGCGATGAGGAACACGCCCAAGCCGTACATCAGCCAATGGAAGCGGGAGATCAGCGCGGCGCCCGCCAACACGAACGCGCCGCGCGTCAACACCGCCCCCAAGATTCCCCAGAACAACACCCGGTGCTGATAGCTTTCGGGGACCCGAAAGTACTTGAACACCACGATGAACACGAACACGTTGTCCACCGACAGGGCCTGCTCGAGGAGGTAGGCCTGAAGAAATTCCAGGCCGCGCGCCGTCCCGAAGCGCTGAGACACGAAGACGTTGAAGGCCATCGCCAGAGAAACCCACACCGCCACCCAGATGGCGGCCTCGCGCATGCGAACCCGATGGGCCGTCCGATGAAAAACGCCCAGGTCGAGCGCTAGCATCACGAGCACCACCGAGCCAAAAAGGCCCCACATCCAAAGAGAACCGACGGAGTTCACGAGAGCCCCGATCTAGCGCTCCCCGGGCGCAAGGGCCAGGGCCGATTTTCACCGCCGCGTGTCGGTCGGGCTCGTGTTCCAGGCACCGTCGAACTCTGCCGCCAGCCGCCCGGCATTGCGCCTTAGCCACAAGATGGCCACGAGGACCAGGATCAGCCAGAGGGCCTTCGAAAGGGTCCTCTTCGGCACGAGCTGCCACAAACGACGGCTGCCCCGCTCGGCGATGGCCTTGCGCAGCCGCCGCAACTCAGCCTCCTCGGCGGCAGAGGCCTCTTGCGACGCCACATGGTCGTCGCTGGGGGGGCGTTCCTCGGGCATGCTCAGTCGACCTCGGGTTCGAAAATGTGTTTTACCCGAAGCCTGGGTCTGCGGCTCCCTCGAAACGCGTTCACCTCGAAACAGCCGAGAAGGTCCAAACGCACGCCCGGTGCCGGCGCTTGCTCCGCCATGCCGAAGGCAATGGCGTCGCTCACCACACCTTCCTGGCTCAGGGTGAGCTGCAGATGCGAGCCCCCCACCACACGGGACGAGCTTGCTGTTACACGGCAGAGTGCCAAGAGAGGCTCCGCGTTCCCGCACCCGAAGGGGGCAAGCCGCGCCAGATCCTCGGCGCCGGCCAGGTCCAGGTCCGCAAGCTGCACCACAGCGTCGACCTCGATGCCTGCATTGTCTTCACTGTGCTCCTGCCAGACCCGCGCCACACCGACAAAGGCGGCCCGAAACGCCTCGAGCTCTGCGCGCCGTATCGTGAGCCCTGCTGCGGCGGCATGGCCGCCGAAAACCTCGAGATGACCGGCCGTGTCAGCGAGAGCGCGATAAAGATTGAAGCCCGGCACGGTACGCGCCGAACCGCGGCCGCGCTCTCCCTCGAAGCCGATGACCAGGCTGGGACGGGCGTAGCGATCGACCAGTTTGGCCGCCACGATGCCCACCACGCCGTGGTGCCAGCCCTCATCGCCCACCACGAGCGCGGCGGGCACTTGGCCACCGGCGTCCCGGACGAGCGCAGCGACCTCTGCGTCGGCCGCCGCCAAAACCGCCTCTTGGATCTCCTGGCGCCGGCGGTTCTGCTCGTCGAGCGCCTGAGCCAAACGGAGCGCCCTCTCGGCGTCGGGCGCGAGCAGCAGATCCAGCGCCAGCTGAGCGTCCCCGAGACGGCCGGCTGCGTTGAGGCGGGGCGCAAGACGAAACCCGATGTCGACGGCGGTGACGTCTCGGTCAGCCTCCATCGCGGAAACCTGGGCCAACGCGGCAACACCGGGACGCCGACGGGTCGACAGGGTCCTGAGCCCCGCCGCAACCAAGGCGCGGTTCTCGTGGGTGAGGGGCATGACATCGGCCACGGTGCCCAGCGCCACGAGATCGAGCAGCTCACGCGGGTCCCACGCCGCGGCCCGGGGGTTTCCGAGCTGTTTGAGGCGGGTCCGCAGGGCGCCGACCAGGTAAAAGGCCAGGCCGCACGACGCCAGGCCCTTGAAGGCAAAACGGTCGTCGTCGCGATGGGGGTTCACCAACGCCAAGGCGACGTGGTCTCCGCGAGGCACCTGGTGATGATCAATCACCACCACGGGAACCCCGCGCTCCCGAAGCCAGCCGATCGAGGCGTGGTCGCTCGTGCCACAATCGGCCGTGATCACGAGCGTGCAGCCGGCCGCGACAAAGCGCTCGGCAGCCGCCAGGGTAAAGCCATACCCGCCCGAGCGGCTGGCACATCGGGCCTCGACCACGCCCCCCAACGCCCGAAGGCCCGAAGTGAGGACTGCCGCGGAGGTGACCCCGTCCACGTCGTAGTCACCGAACACACCGACCGTCTCGCGCTCGCCGACCGCCTGAACGAGACGCTCGAGAGCCCGATCCAGGTCCGCAATGCCCTTGGGGCTTCGAAGGTCTGCCAGCCGTGGCGTCAGGAACTTGTGAGCGTGCTCGGGCTCTCCCATGCCCCGTCGGACCAAGACCTCGGCCGTGAGCCGCCGCAGGCCAAGCTGTCTGCAGAGCGCATCGACTTGGCCGTCGTCGATGCGAGGAATCTGCCATCGGCTGACCATGCGCAGCTTCTATGCCGAACAGCCCACGGCAGAAAAGGGGGCTGTTGACGAAACGAGGCCCCCGAAGGCGGACTCATGCCCCCGAGGGCATCCGACTCACACCGAGGAGGCCGACTCGGCCGTGCGACGGCGACCGCGTCGAGGAGCCGCGGCTCCCTTCTTTGCGGCCGCCCGAAAGCGGTTGTCGAGCCAGATGAGCGCCGGGCTTGCGATAAAGATCGTGGAGTACGTGCCCACGATGACACCCACGTTCATGGCGAACGCAAAGTCCTTCACGACGCCTGAGCCCAAAACGTTCATGGCCAGCGTCACGAAGAGCAACGTGGCGCTGGTGAGAATCGTCCTCGATAGCGTTTCATTGACCGACTGGTTCACGACGCGATCGAAAGCGCGGTCCTTGAACCTCACAGCGTTCTCCCGGACGCGGTCGAACACCACGATGGTGTCGTTGACCGAGTAACCGATGATGGTGAGGACCGCCGCCAGCGTGGTCAGAGAGAACTCCTTGTAGGTGACCGCGAAGGCACCCACCGTGACAATCGCGTCGTGAAGAAGCGCGATGATGGTCCCCGGACCGAAACGAAAATCGAAGCGGAGCGCTACGTAGAGCACGATCAGCAAAATGGCGCCGAACACAGCCTGAACGCCGTCGTACTGAAGCTGTCGACCGGCCTTGGCACCCACCGACTCGACCTGGGGAATCTCGGCAACCGCCCCCACACCCAACTTGGCCTCGAGCCCCTTGCGCACCTCCACGTCGAGGCCGATGAGCGTGGCCTCGAAGGTGTTGTCGTCAGCGCGACCGAAGGGCTGCACCTGGGTGGTCTCGGTTCCGGCGGCGGTCAAAGCTTCCCGCACACGCGAGGACTCGAGGGTCTTGTCGAAGCGTAGGTAAACCTTATCTCCTCCCTCCGACCATTCGAGCGACTTGAGCTTCGCGTCACCCACTGTGCCGAGGGCCCCTTCGAGCTTCTTCGCTTGGTCCTCGGACAGGACGGATACGGCCCCGATCCGAAGCATGTAGGATCGGCCGGCCTCGGAGGCCTGCCCATAGCGCACGACCTCGGCGCCCTGGAAGCCTGCGGCCTCCATGGCCTGGCGCACATCACCGGGCTCGACCTCCTTCGAGAAGCGCACCAGCAACTCGCTGCCGCCCCGGAAATCCACGCCCCAGTTGAGCATGCTGCCCCGGCCCTTGAAGACGAACGCGTTCAAGGGAAGCATCGCAAGCGAGCCCAGAACGGCGAGCAGCGAGATCGTGATGGACGTCCGCTGCTTACCCACGAACTCGAAGTTCGTACCCTGTTTGATGATTTCGAAAAACTTGTGAGCGGCCATGGGCGCGTTCCTGGTGAGTCGGACTAGATGGAGAGGGTGGCCTTGACGGTTCCGCGACGGCCGAGCAGGAGCTCGAACATCCAGCGCGACATCCACACCGAGGTGACGAGATTGGAGGCGATGCCTACGAGCAGGGTCACGGCGAAGCCTCGAATCGGGCCTGAACCGTAGGAGTAGAGCACCACGCCCGCGACGAAGTTGGTCACGTGTGCGTCGAACACCGTCCAGAAAGCGCGATCAAATCCCGCTTCCACAGCGGTTCGTGCTGTTTTGCCGGCGCGAAGTTCTTCACGGATGCGCTCGTAGATGATGATGTTGGCGTCCACCGCCATACCCACCGTGAGCACGAGCCCCGCGATACCCGGCAGGGTGAGCGCTGCCTCGAAGCCGGCGAGAATCGCGAGCATGAAGAGCAAGTTGAGGAACATGGCAACAATCGCCACGATGCCTGCCACCTTGTAGTAGACGAGCATGAACAAGACGACGGCCACCGAACCCACCAACATCGAGGTGACTGCGCGGTCTACGACGTCACGACCCATCGTCGGGCCCACCTGGGTCTCGAAGGACTTGGTCAGCGGGGCCGGCAAGGCGCCCGAGCGCAGTACGGCCACCAGATCCCTCGCCTCCTGTTGCACCTTCAGGGGATCACCGAACGAACCCAGGGTGATCACCCCACGTCCCGCGATGGTGTCATTGATCACCGGGGCGCTGTTGATCCGGTCGTCGAGCACGATGGCCATCTTCCGACCAATGTTGGCGGTCGTCAGGCGCTCCATGAGCGTGGCGCCCTGCCGGTCCATGGTGAAGAGCACCTCGGGGCGGTTCGTCTGGGGGTCGAAGCTGAGCTCAGCCGAAGACAGATACTCGCCGGTCACAGCGGCGCGCTTTTCCAGCAGGTAGGTGCGCCACTCGCGCCGGGCAGACCCCGGTTTACCCTCGGTGCCGCCGACCTCGACCTCCTCGAAGCCAAACTCGCGGTCTGCGGGCACGGCGAGCTCACCCGAGAGGCCCTTGACGAACGTCTCCAGGGTTTTGCGGTCGGCAGCCTGCAGGTAAAGGTCCTGCTTGGTCTCGTTCGTCTTCTTGTCCCTCCACACGTCGGGGATCACCTGAATCGAGCCGTCTTTGGGCAAGGCGGCTGCGACCTTGGTCATGTAGTCCCCACCGGCCTGCACGATCTTGAACTCGAGCTGGGCCGTCTTGCCGATGATGGTCTTGATGCGCTCGAAGTCTTCGGGCTTGAGGCCCGGCAGCTCGACCACGATGTCGGTGCCGCGCTTGATGATGGTGGGCTCGGCCACGCCGAACTTGTCCACGCGGCCCCGAATCGTCTCGATGCCCTGGCGCAGGGCATAGTCCGCCACCTCGGCCACCTGGTCGGCGTCGATCCGCAAGCGCACGATGCCCGAAGCGGCGTCACGGTCGATGACGTCCAACGAATCCCGGTAGTTCTTCAGGATGTCGTCATCCAGCTTCGCCACCTCCGCGGGTTGGTTGAACGTGAGGATGATGTCCTCACGCCCCTCCCGCGTGACCTTGAAGTCCTTCGTTTTCTCGAGCAAACGCTCTTCGAGGTCGCCGGCGAGCCGATCGACCTTCGAGGACACGGCCTTGTCGACGTTGACCTCGTAGACCAGATGCAGGCCGCCCTGGAGATCGAGTCCCAGCTGCAGCTTGCGGTCGAAGGTTCCCTGCAGGAACCCTGGCAGCGTGAAATTCGGGACGGACGGCGCCAAATAGAGCACCGCGAGGAGCGTGACCGCTCCGAACAGGAGAGATTTCCACCACCAGGAACGTTCCATGATCTGCCTTCGAGGGGATTACTTTTGGGCGGCCTTGTCGCCCTTGTCGTCGGAGGCGCTCGCCGCCGAGGCCGAGACTTTGCCCTGGACTGCGCTTCGAAGCACGCGAATCCGCACGCCTTCTTGCACTTGCAGGACGAGCTCGGTGTCCTTGACGCCCGTGACACGACCAATCATGCCGCCCGTGGTCACCACGTCGTCGCCTTTCTTCAGCTCACCCAGCATGCGCTGGTGCTCCTTCTGCTTTTTCGCCTGGGGCCGCATGATCAGAAAGTAGAAAACGCCGAAGATCAGGATGAGCGGCAAGAACGACATGAGAGGGCTGCCCTGAGGGCCCGCTGGTGCCGCCTGACCGATGCCGAGAATGAAGGTAGTCACGGGCCGGAACGCTTAGCAGAGGGGCGATCGAGGGTCAAGCGACGCAGTTGGCCACGCGCGTCGCTCGACCGCAGCGCACCAGGGGGAATTTTTTGGTCTACACTGCGCCTCCATGAGCTACGGAGAGCTGTTTTCGACCCGACTGGTGGCCGATGAGGATTTCGAGGCGGCGGTCGAACAGGCGACGCGCGAGATCGAAACCGATCCCGACGAACCCGAGGCGTGGTTCAACCGGGGTCAGGCTCAGGCAGGCCTGGGGAAGCTGGAAGAGGCGGCGCAGGACTACGCCCACGCGCTCGGGCTGGACACCTCGGCCAGCAACCTCGACCCCGCCGCCCTCGACGACGAGCTTTTCGAGGTGCTGCGGCGTCTAGCGCTCGCGCACCGTGCAGACCGGGACCAGGCCCTCTCCCACTTTCAGCGCTACCAGACGCTGCTGCCGTCGGGCCGCCACGTGCCCGACGTTCCCAAGTGGGTGGCGCACATCGACGGTGTCGAGGCGGTCTGGGTGCGCGACCAGGCCTAACGCCGCTCATACCTCGGGGTCAGGGAAGGCCACCACGTCCGCGATCTGGGAGGCGCCGAGCGCCCACATCACGAGGCGGTCGATGCCAAGCGCCACACCCGAGGTTTCGGGCATGGTGGCAAGGCCAGCCAGCAGCCGTTCGTCAACGTTGTAAGCCACCTTGTCGCGTCTGTGGCGCTCTTCGGCCTCGGCCTCGAAGCGCCGTCGCTGCTCGACGGCGTCTGTGAGCTCGCCGAACGCGTTCGCGAGCTCGAGTCCGCCCGCGTAGAGCTCGAAGCGCTCGGCCCATGGGGTGCCCGGGCGCACGCGCGCGAGGGCCGCGAGCGGCGCCGGCCAATCGCACACGAAGGTGGGCGGGCCCTGGGCCAGCGCCGGCTCGACATGGTCGAGGAAGATCTGAAAGAAGAGTTCGTCAAAGGTCCGGGCGCCCCGCGGGTCGTGTCCCGCCGTGCGCACCCGCCGCTCGAGCGCGGGCAAATCCTCGTCTCCCTGAAGCTCGACGCCGGCATGCGTTGCCAACAGGGCAGCCACGGTAGTTCGTACGCACTCACCGTCGAAGGGCCGCCCGGACACCGCGGCCGCACGGACGAGCAAGGCCTCGCAGTCGTCCGCAATCGAGGACAGCGGCGCCCGCGCCCGGTACCACTCCGCCATCGTGAATTCGGGCTGGTGGTGAGGGCCCTCTTCGTTCTGGCGAAAGCAGCGGCACACCTGGAATACCCGGTCGTAACCTGCCCCCACGAGCCTCTTCATGTGGTGCTCGGGAGACGTGATGAGGTAGCGCCCCCCTTCGGCATAGAACGCATCGAGGTGCAGCTCTTGGCCGGGGTTGCGCACGCGGGATGGCGTTTCGACCTCGAGAAAATCCTGTGAACGGAAATAGGCCCGCACCTCATCGAGGATGCGGGCCCGCGCCACAAGGGCCTCGCGACGCGCGGCCAAGGCCGGCTCGGCAAGCGCGGGGGATGTGGGAGACAAGGTGCGCCCGGGTGAAGGCCTTCAGGCGCGGCCCACGCGGTCCAGGTACTCGCCCGTCCGGGTGTCCACGCGCACCACGTCGCCCTGGTTGATGAACAGGGGCACCTTGACGGTGGCGCCAGAGGCGAGCTTGGCCGCCTTGGTGACGTTCGTGGCGGTGTCACCTCGCGCGCCCGGCTCGGTCTCGACGATCTCCTGCTCGATGAAGTTCGGCAAGGTCACGCCTACTGCGCGGCCCTGGAAAAACAAAACGTCCACGCTGATGTTCATCGGCATGAAGCCCTTGTCGTCCCCAACGAGGTCGTTCGTGATCTGGACTTGCTCGTAGTTGGTGTTGTCCATGAACACGCAGAACTCACCCTCGTCGTAGAGGTACTGCATGTTCTTCACCTCGACGTCGGCGGCTTCGAGCCGCTCCCCCGAGCGGAGGTTGCGCTCGAGCACGCTGCCCGTGAGCAGGTTCTTCATCTTCGTGCGCGTGAACGCCGTGCCTTTGCCGGGCTTGACGAACTGGAACTCGACCACGGTGTAGGGGTTCCCGTCCATCATGATTTTGAGACCCTTCCGGATCTCCGAGGTATCGTACATTTGGGCCATGGGCCGCCGATCTAACGTGACGGCGTCGGCGGCGTCAACCACGCAGACGCACCAGGCGCCCCGGCGCGGCACGGAAGGCCTCCTCGTCGCGCCCGGCGGAGCCATCCCGAGCTTTACTCCTGAGTCACGCGCGGCCACACTGCGGCCCGTGAAGCGCCCGAAGCTCGAAGCTGGTTCCCCTGCCCTCGTGCTGGCGGCCTGGCGCCCGGAGCTCGCGGCCTTCACGGCGGCCTTCCGCAAAACACGGTCCCGTCCGTTGGTGGTCACCGAGGTCGTGGGCGTGGGATTGGTCGAAGCCGCGCTGGGGGCGGCCCGCGCGATCGCGGCACACCGCCCCAAGGTCGTGTACCTCGTGGGCACCGCGGGAAGCTTGCCGGGCTCCCCGGTCGCCCTGGGCGACGTGGCGGTCATCGACCAGATGACCCTGTGCGAGCCGAACCTGCCCTCCGTCTCCGAGCTGCCGGCGCCGATGCCCACGAAAGCCAGCTGCCACGGCCCGCTCGCCCGTGCCCTCTGCCGCCAGGCCGGCCTGCCTTTGGTCGATGCGATCTGCCCTTTGGCCATCACCCGCGCCCCACGCCGAGCCCACGTCCTGGCGGAGACCGGGGCTGAGCTCGAGACCCTGGAGGCCTTCGCCGTGGCCCGGGCCGCCCGGGCGGCGCGCGTGCGTTTCGTGGCGGTGCTGGGTGTGTCCAACCGCGTAGGCCCTCGGGGCCGGCAGGAGTGGCTGACCCATGGCCCGGCGGCCGTGGCGAAGGCCTGCGAGGTGGTGTGGGGGCACCTCACGCGCCCGCGGAGGGTCACGTCACCTGGTCGATGACGGTCTGTCGGTTCTGGATGCGCTCGATGTTCAGGCGCAAAAGCTCGACCAAGCGCAGGTCTTCGTCGTCATGGCCGCCGGCCGTGTGGGGGGTGATGAAGCAGTTCGGCGCCGTCCACAGGGCGTGCCCGGCCGGTAGGGGTTCGGGCTCGGTCACGTCGAGGTAGGCAGCGGCCAGGTGTCCGCTCTGCAACGCCTGGCCGAGGGCAGCCGTCTCGACCGTGCTGCCGCGGCCCACGTTGTAGAAGTGCGCACCGGGCTTCATGGCCGCGAACCGACCGGTATCGAAGAAGCCGAGCGTGGAGGCGTTGGCCGGCAAGAGGTTCACCACGTGCTCGGCCTGCGCCAGCCAGCGCGCAAACGTGGGCTCTCCGATCGCGGTGGTCGGCACGGGCTCGTGCCCCGTGGGCTGCCGACGGGCAGCCTTGACGCGGGCGCCGAAGGCGGCCAACCGTTCCACCAGCCGGCGGCCTATCGAGCCGAAACCCACCAGCAGCACCTCGCGATCGCGCAGCAGGAACGACCGCGATCGCAGGGGCGCCGTGGGCCAGCCGCGCGGGCCTTTTTGCTCACAGAAAGCCGCCGGGAGGGCCCTCGCCGCGGCGAGCATGAAGGCCAGCACGTGGTCGGCACACGGCTCGTCGTAAACCCACGACGCCTTGGTCATGACCACCCCGCGCGCGGCAAGGCTTGCCTTGAGGTCTTGCCGGTCGTAGGTGGTGTACCCCGCGCTCGTGAGCTGAACCAGCCTCAGACGGTGCGGCCCCATGAGAGCGTCCACCGGCGGCTGACCAAACGCCACGTCGGCTTCGCGCAGCAGGGCGGGATCTGTTTGGCCGTCGGGCGCCCAGTGAAGCCTGTGGGTGGCCAGCAGGGACCGCAGCCGGCCCGAAGCCTCTTCCCCCAACGATTGATTGCACCACACCACGAGCTTCGTCGCCGTCATGGGGCCATGGAACGCGGCCAGCCCCGCGACGTCAAGCCCTCCCCAACGCCCCACACGCTTGACGCGATCCGAGGCGTGCGACAACGTGAGGCTCCATGACGTCTGCGCGCGCCGATCGGGAGCCAGGACTTCCCGGACCTCTGGCCGACATCTTCCGGGAGGTGGCTTCCGAACTGGACGGCGCCACCCTGGTCAGGGCCCGGCTGGCGGACGAGCGGGGCGCGCCTCCCACCGCCCTGCTGGCCGTGGGCAAGGTCAGCTTCCCCATGTTTGCGGGCTACCTGGCGAGCTGCGGGGCTCCCCCCAAGGCGCTGCTCGTGGCGCCCCCCACCCGCTTTCCGGAAGAGCCGAACCTGCCCCCAGGCACCTCGGCGCTGGTCGGCGATCACCCGAACCCCACCCCGCGCTCGGTGGACGCGGGCACGGCCGCGGAAAGGTTCGTGAAGACGCTCAGCCCCGAAGATCGGCTGCTGGTGCTGCTTTCGGGTGGGGGCTCCTCGATCCTGTGCGCGCCGGCCCTGCCCCTCTCTCTCGAAGACAAACGCGCCGCGGTGAAGGCCGTGTCTCGGGCGGGTGCCGCCATTGCCGAACTCAACACCGTTCGCAAGCACCTGTCGCGCATCAAGGGCGGCCAGCTCGGGGCGCTCACCAAGGCGCCCACCCAGGTCTGGGCCCTCTCCGATGTGGTGGGCAACGACCCGGCCACCATTGCCTCGGGCCCATTTTCTGCGGATCCCACGACCTTTGCGCAAGCCAAGGCCCTGCTCGAGCGCTTCGCCCCCGACGCCCCGGCACCCGTCAAGGCCTGGATTGGCGACGGGGTGCGGGGCCTTTCGCCCGAAACGCCGAAGCCCGGAGACGGGCGCCTCGACCACGTGAGGTACGAATGCCTCGCGGGGCCGGAGAACGTGCGCGACAGTGCCCGGCGGGTGGTGCAAACGCGAGGCTTCGTTGGCTTGCCCCTCTCTGCCGACGTCGAGACGGACGTCGAGGTGCTCGCCGCGACGTACGTGGCCCGTGCGCACGCCGAGAGCGCTTCCGGCGGGGCACCGCGGGTCTGCGTGGGCAACGGCGAACCTTCGATCGTCGTCCGCGGCCAGGGAACCGGCGGCCGGGCCACCCACCTGGCGCTCCTCGTCGCCAAGGGCATCAACGGGCTCGCAGGCGTGCGCTTTTTGGCCGCCGGGACCGATGACAGGGACGGAAGCGCTCCGGCCGCGGGCGCCGAAGTGCACGGAGGCACCTGGGCCGAGGCCCAGCGCCAAGGGCTGAATCCCCAGGCGGCCCTCGATGACAATGACGCCGCCACGGTGCTCGGCGCGCTCGGGGCCCTGGTCCACGGCCCCGGAACGTCGAACTTGCTGGATCTGCACCTGTTGGGCGTGGGGATTTGAGCCTTCCGTCGGGGTTGGCCTTCCCGCGGCAAGCGGCTAAGCTGCGGCCACCTTGGAGCGACGAAAGCTGCTGTCCCTGATCACCGGAGGCGGGATCGGGGCCTGGATGTTCACGCAGGCGCCCGAGGCCCTGGCTCGTCGGAAACCCCGCCGCCGCCCAGCGCCCCGGCCGGCGGCGCCCGCGGTCCCCTGGATGAAGGGGAACCTCCCGAACGTGCAGTCGGCAGCGGCCCTCACCTTGGACCTGGATTCGGGCGCCGAGCTTTACGCCAAACGCGCCGATACGGAACGCCCCATCGCCTCGATCTCGAAGCTGGCGGCAGCTCTCGTGGCGATGGACCGTGGACTCGACCTCACCGAGCTGACCACCATCACGGAAACGGATGCCGAGGTGGCCCGCGGGGGCGCCCGTAGCCGGCTGCTCACGGGCATGACCGTCTCGAACCTGGATTTGCTCCACGCCGGGTTGTTGGGCTCGGACAACCGCGCCATCTCGGCCATGGGGCGCGCCCTCGGCCTTTCAGCGGCTGAATACGCCCGCGAGATGACCAAAACGGTGCGTGCGCTCGGGCTCAAGCACACCCGGTTTCGGGAGCCCACGGGCCTCTCCCGCGAAAACGTGTCCACCCCCCGGGAGACCATCGCCATGCTGTCCGCCACGCTGGCCCACCCCACACTCGCCGGGGTCCTGGGGCGCCTGGAGTACAGCGCCCATCCCGTGTCGCGGCCCTCCATCCCCTACGTGAACACCTACAAACCGGCGCTGCGCCGGAACACGGAGATCCTGGGGGGAAAAACCGGCTTCAACGACTTTGCCCGCTACTGCCTGGTCCTTTGCGCCCGGGTGGACGGGCGCAAATTAGGGCTCGCCTTTTTGGGCGCCGAGGGAAAACTCACCCGCTTCGGGGACTTCGCGCGCGTGGCCGACTGGGTGGTGGCGACGAAACCGCACCCCAAACCCACGCCCCCCCTCGGAACCGGGATGGCCGCGGCCCCCGGAGCCGAGACGAGCCGCTGAGTGCCAACGATGTTGTCCGTCGCCAATTTAGTTTTCCGGTCGCCGTCAACTTAGTTGTCATGCCCACTCTGAAACCCCTTTCGTTGCAACAGCTTAAGTTGGGGGTTCCTGTGGCCTACGCCTTGCTCTAGAGTGGGAGACCGCATGCTCAGGAGGACCCCCGTGACCACCAGCCCGTTCGACCGCTCGTCTTCACCCGCAGGGCTCGCGCCCTCCCCCCGCCGGCGCCGTTCGACCCTCGAGATTTCGAGGGGGCTCGTGGCCAAGGGCATCTTCACGGGCATCGTGGCGGCCGCCACGCTGGCTGCCTGCAACTCACACCCGCTGCAGGCTCCGAACCCGCAGCCCGAGGGCCAGGCCGACAAGTTCTACGACGTGAACCCGATTCGAGACCTGGATATCGTGTTCATGATCGACAACTCGGGCTCGATGAGAGAGGAGCAGGACAACCTGCGCGAAAACTTTCCGATTCTCATCGACACGCTTCGGAAGATACCGGGTGGCTTGCCCAACGTGCACATCGGCATCATCTCGAGCGACGTGGGTGCCGGAAGCTCCCTCATCTCGGGCAACGCCGCTTGTAACCGTCCTGGCGGGGACAAGGGCGAATTTCAGGTGAAGAGCGGCTGCGGTCTCGACGAGAGCCAGGGCAACTTCATCATCTCGCTCAACAACGATACGCAGAAGAACTTCACGGGGAACCTCGAGGACGTGTTTTCCTGCATGGCGGCGCTGGGCACGGGCGGATGTGGTTTCGAGCACCAGCTGCAGTCTGTCCGCGTGGCGCTGGCAGAAAGCCTCATGCCCAAGAACACCACCAAGAACGTGGGGTTTTTGCGCAAAGACGCCTTTTTGGCGGTGGTGCTGATCACCGACGAGGACGACTGTTCGGGCAACCCCGACTCTGACCTTTACGTCGACGGAAGCTTCACGGGCCAGGCGGGTTCGCTGCGCTGCAACATCGCCGGACACACCTGCAACGGCCGGGCGCCGATGACGTCAGCCTTCCAAACGCCGCTCGAAAACTGCACCGCCGCTCCGAACGGCGGGGGGCGCCTCATCCCCGTGGAAGAAATCGTGAGCTACCTCTACTCACTCAAGCCCATCAACCCCGAGCGTGTGATCGTGTCTGCGATCACCGGGCAGCCGAACAAGCGTGACGGTGCAACTTACGCCTTTTCCGAGGTGGCGATGAACAACCAGACGGTGCTCGACGTCGAGCCCATCTGCAATTCTGCCGGTGGCGCCGCGGCGCCCGCGCTGCGCATCGAGCAGTTCGTCAAGTCCTTCGGCGACAACGGCACGCTCGACAGCATCTGCAGCGACAACTTCAGCCCTGCCCTCAAGCGGATCGCTGACCTCATCGCAGCCCGGCTCGACCCCGGGTGCCTTTCCGAGCGGCTGATGGACGTGGACCCGAACCAGGCAGGGGTTCAGGCCGAGTGCACGGTGGTGGACCGCGTGCCCAATACGGCAACGGGCATTGGCGAAGACAAGGTTTTGCCGGCGTGCAGCGGGAACAACACACCCTGCTGGCGCTTGCAGGCGCCAGGAGCGAACGGCAACACGTGCAGCGGCTCGCAGTTCCGCATCAACGTGGACCGCGGCGGGCAAGAGCCTGCCAAGGGCACGATTCAGTCGGTCAAGTGCCGTACCTGCGGCCGCGACAACGATCCGCGCTGCAACTGAGCGCGTCGGCCTGACAAGCCCCCCGCCCGGCTCGTCGGTGCGGGGGTTTTTCGTTTCGAAGGCGGCGAACACATGGCGGGCGGGGAGATCACGGATTGTTGCTATCATCTGGGAACATGCAGTGCCCCCGGTGCACAGCGGAGAGTTCGTCGGCGGCGCGGTTCTGCGCTGTCTGCGGCGCCAACCTTTCGGCGGACGTGCCAGAGCCGGGCCTGCGTGCCCAGCCGAACGTGATGGCGCAGAGCTGCCACCGCTGCGGGCAAACCTTGCCCCCCAGCGCCTACTTTTCCCGCGGGGTCAACATCGCGAAGCTCGTGGCGCTTTTGCCCCTCAACTTCGTGTTACCGGTGATTTTCTTTTTCCTGCGCAAGGATCGGGTCATCTGTGCCCACTGCCGCAAGCTCTTGCCTGAAGCGGCCCCGGCTGCGCTGCTGCCGGCAATGGGTGCGGCTCCGGGCGGCGCGCTCATCCCCGCATTGGCGCCCGGGGGTCTCATGACCACGGCGCCGAAAGCGCGGCAGCTCGAGACCGCCAGCCAGCGCGCGCGGCATCGAGGGGTGTGGCTGGGACTCTTTGCGATGCCGCTGTCGCTGCCCTTGTTCGCGATGCTGAGCAGCGCCGGGCTTTCCGAACTGGCGATCGTGGGATTGCCGGGCGGTCTGCTGGCGCTGGGCTCGGTGAACGCCTTCCGTCGCGCGGGGCGGCTGCTCCGCGAAGCGCGCGCCGCCGAGGCCAAAAACCAACGTCGCCAGGTGTTGAGTCTGGCGCGACAACACGGGGGACGGCTGAGCGTCTCGGAGGTGGCGGCAGCCCTGGGACTGGATCTCAACGAGGCCGAGGCCGTGCTGGACACCCTCGTGGACGGGCGCCACGTGGACGTGGAGGTGACCCACGAAGGGCGCCTCGTGTACGTGTTTCCCGAGCTTGGGCCCTGAGCGCTCAGCGCTGCGGACGGAGTTTGCGCAGGAGCTTGCCTGGTAGATTGGCAAGCTCGTCGGCCCCGGGGTAGCGCAAGCGCGCGAGCAAGCGGGTGTAGGCGAGGAAGGCGCCCGCGATGGCCACGAAGAGCACCAGCGCCCCCGAAAGCCCTCCCCCGCCCACCTTCACGGGAAGGTGCACCAGGGCCAAAAGGTATGCCCCCAGCCGGTAAAGGCCGTAGGCGAGCGAGGCCAAGACCACGTTGGCCAGAAGCAGCCGGGCCCATAGGCCCGGAAAGCCCGGCGTCTTCAGCGGCCCGATCACCCGCCCGTAAGCGATCCGCAGGACCAGATAGTTGGCGACCGCCCCCAGCGTCGTGCCCAAGGCCAGGCCCGGTGCGCCGAGAATCCGATAGGTGCTGGCGTTGAACACGAGGTTGGTCACTACGGCCACCAGGGACGCCATCATGGGGATGCGCGGTTTGTCCACGGCATAAAACGCGGGCGCCAGGTTCTTCACCATGCTGTAGGGCAACACGCCCAGGATGAAGGCTTGCAGCACGATGGCGGTTGCCCGCGTGTCGGCCAACGTGAAGCGGCCCCGCAGGAAAATGAGGCCCACCACGGGCATGGCCAACACCACGAGCCCAACGGTGCTCGCGCTGCCCAGCATCCACACGCCGCGGAGCCCCTCGGCCGTACGGGCCCGCAGCGCGGTGCGGTCGCCACGCGCGGCCTCTTCCGAGACACGCGTCGTGGTGACAGTCGCCAAGGCCACGCCGAACACACCCACGGGCAGGTAGAACAGGCGGAAGGCGTTGTTGAGAAAGGTCTGGGGGCCATCTCCCAAGGCGGCAGCAAAGCGCGTGTTCACGACCACGTTGATCTGCACGGCGGCCAGGCCCACCACAGCGGGAGCCATGAGCCGGAGAATGCGCCGCACGCCAGGATCCGTGAGGACCCCCCGAAGGCTGAGGCGGGGCCGAAACCCGGTACGCCAGAGACTCGGCGCCTGGCAGAGCCCCTGCGCCAGCGCCGCCACCACGGTGACGTAGGCGAAGAGCACGATGGCCCGCTCCGGCACCAGCCGCAAAGCGACCAGCCCAAAGCCGCCGATGATCGACACGACGTTGAAGATCGCCGGCGCCATGGCGGGCGCCACGAAGCGACTTTGGGCGTTCAGCATGCCCATCCAGGCGGCGCTGATGCTGATGAACGACAGCACCGGCATCATGATGCGGGCAAGACGCGTGGTGAGCGCTTCCTTGTCAGCATCCCCGGCGAACCCACCCGAGATGAGCTCCACGACAGGACCCGCAAAGAGCATCCCCAAGAGCGTGATGAGCCCCGTCACCAAGAGAAGACCGGTGACCACCCGGTTGCCGAGCTCGAAGGCGCGGGCACGCCCGTCCCGCTCCATCGCCTGCGTGAACGTGGGCACGAAAGCGCTGGACAAGGAGCCCTCCGCAAAGAGGTCGCGCAGCAGGTTGGGGATGCGAAACGCGACGATGTACGCGTCCGTCAAAGCGCCCGCGCCGAAAAGGGCGGCGAAGACCGACTCTCGCACCACGCCGAGAACACGCGACGCCATGACGGCGAGGCTGAGGGCGAAGGAGGCGCGAAGTGTGCTGCGGGCCATGCGGGTCTGCGAAAGCAAAGGTTCAAGACGCAACGGGCTTGCGGCGGCGAGGGGACGCCAGGGCAGACCTTGTGGGGTTCGTGTGGGCCGCCCACAGGGCCAAGGATGCAAACAAGCGGCCCGCGAAGGAGGACGCAAAGCACGTGGTCACATCCGCCCCGCCCTCGCGCGGCGCCGCCTCTTCGAGATCGGGCAGGGCCGTGGCCAGGCCCACCACGTTGCCCCGCGCGTTGCAGACCCCTGCCACGTGGGCGGGTGCACCTACGGGGTTACACGCGTCGCCGAGACCCGCCCAGGCATCGCAAAAGCGGAAGATCACCTGGCCGGCTTTCTCGAGACCGTAAAGATCCGTGTGACGGTAGGACAAGCGGCTTCCCCATGACAGGTCCAGCACGCGGCCGGCGGGAAGCCCGGCCGTAAAGGGCGTGGGCCGCCCTTCCACGCGCACGTGACACCGCCGGGGGAGTTCCCCGCCCAGATCCGTGGGCTCGAGCCTGCCGGGCAGAAGCCCCCACGCGCAGCAGGCAGCGAACCCCTCGCCGAGGGCCAAAACGGCGCCACCGGCAGCTTCGTGGCGGTTCAGGAACGCCCGCGCGCTCGACTCAGCAGGCAGCGGCCCCGTCACCACCACACACGCGAGCTCTGACGGGGCGAAGGCGAAGCCCGCCACCGTCGACCACGTGGCGGGCGCCTCGAGAAGAGGCCCTACCCGCACGCGCGCGCCCAACACCGCCCCCCGCACGCACGGCCTCCCGATTCAAAGACCCAGGTTGCGGCGAATGCGCGGAATCGGCGCTTCGACATCGGGCACGAAGGGCAGCCCCGTGACGAGTTCACAGAGCGCAATGTAGCGGCGTGCCGCTTCGACGCGCACGTCGTCTGCCAAGGGCGGAGGCGGCCCCTCTCCCCGATACCCCTGGGCGACGAAGGTGTTGCGCACGTAGTCCTTGTCGAGCCCCCGCGGGTCTTCGCCGCGATCGAAGCGCGCCTGGTAGTCGTCGGCAAACCAGTAGCGGGAGCTGTCAGGGGTGTGCACCTCGTCGATGAAGCACAGCTGACCATCGGGCCGGCGGCCGATTTCATATTTGGTGTCGACCAGGATCAAGCCGCGTCGGGCCGCCTCGGCCTGCCCGAAAGCAAAGAGCCGCTGGCACATGTCGGCCGCCAGCTCAAAATCTGCCGCCGAAAGCGCGCCTCGGCGCAGCAGTTCATCGCGCGACACGGACTCGTCGTGCCCGCCCTTTTCGGCCTTCGTCGAGGGGGTGAGCAAAGGGGCCGGGAGGAGCTGGTTTTTGCGCATCCCCTCGGGCAACGCATGCCCACAGAAGGTGCGAGCGCCGTTTTGGTAGTGGTACCAAATGGAGGTCTTCGTGGTGCCCGTCAGGTATGCACGCATCACGAACTCCACCGCGAGGGGCTCACACTCCACGCCCACCATCACGACCGGATCAGGTACGGCCAGAACGTGATTGGGCACCAGATCCTTCGTGAGTTCGAACCAGTGCCGGGCCATGCGGTTGAGCACCTGGCCTTTGAAGGGAATCGTGCCCAAAACCACGTCAAACGCGCTGATCCGATCGCTTATGACGATCGTGCGGCGGCCCCCCTCGATGTAGCAGTCTCGGACCTTGCCTTCGTACTTCGTGCCAAGCTCGGTGAAGTCGGTGCGGTCGAGGGTCTTAGCGAGCTGCTGGCGGATGACGTCGGTGTCGAGCATGGGCTCAGCTTTCGACCGACAACGCGCGGTCGATGATCGCATCGACGTGGCGCAGGTGGTGCTGAAGATCAAAAGCTTGCGCGATCTCGCCAGGCGTAAGGCGCGCCGCGATGTCGGCGTCCTCCGCGAGGAGCTGCTGGAACGAGGGTCCCTGTGCCTGCGGCAGGCCGATGCGGGCCGCCACGACGAGTGCGTTGCGCTGAACCAACTCGTAGGCGGCCTGCCGGGCCATGCCCTTGCGCACGAGCTGCAGCATGACGGCCTCGCTGAAGTAGAGCCCCCCGGTCAGATCGAGGTTCTGCTTCATGCGGGCTTCGTTGATCCCCAGCCCCTCCACGAGACTCGCCGCACGGCGCACCATGAAATCCGCGAGCGCCGTGGCGTCCGGACCCATCACGCGTTCCACCGAGGAATGGGAGATGTCGCGTTCGTGCCACAAGGCCACGTTTTCGCGCGCTGCCTGCTCGTAGCTTCGCAGCAGGCGCGCAAGGCCGCAGAGATTCTCCGACAGGATCGGGTTCTTCTTGTGAGGCATCGCGGAGGAGCCCTTCTGGCCCTTGCCGAAGGCCTCAATCGCCTCTCCCACCTCCGTGCGCTGCCAGTGGCGTACCGTGATGGCGATGCGTTCCACAGCGGTGCCAAGGCGGCCCAAGGCGGAAAAGAACGCCGCATGCCGATCCCGCGCCACGACCTGGGTGGGCACGGTCTCGGGCCGCAAGCCCAGGCGCCCAAGGGCCTTGGCCTCGATCGCCGGATCGAGATTCGCGTAGGTGCCGACGGCCCCGGCGATCTTGCCCACCGCCACCTCTTCGCAGGCGCGGACCAACTCTTTCCGAGCCCGGCCGAGCTCGGCAAAAAAGCCGGCGAACACCAGCCCTGCCGTAATCGGCTCGGCGTGGATGCCATGCGAGCGGCCAATCATCGCCGTCTTGCGGTGCGCTTCGGCCTTCGCGCGGCAAGCCTCGCGGAGCAAGTCCAGTCCCGCCAAGATCTGTTCACCGGCCTGCTTGAGCAAGAGCGCGAAGGACGCATCGAGCACGTCGGAGCTGGTCATGCCCAGGTGCAGCCACCGCGCAGGCTCGCCCGCCACCTCTTCGACATGCGTGAGGAACGCGATGACGTCGTGCTTCGTGCGCGCCTCGTGGGCAAGGATGGCGCCCGCGTCCAGGCGGCCCGCCGCGCGCGCCCTGACCTGGGCGGCCGTGCCGGAGGGAACGAGCGCTGCCTCTTCCATGGCCTCGCAGGCCGCGAGTTCGACCTCGAGCCAGGTGTCGTAACGCTTGAGGTCCGACCAAAGGTCGCGCAGGACGGGGCGGCTATATCGTTCGAGCATCGGAGGGAACTAACTAGCCGAATCGGCCAAGCAGGGCAACCGAGGGGGTGGGGAATCTGGAACGAAACGCATCGCGTTGTCCTTCCCCGAGGCCCTCAGTGTCTCTGCGGGGGCCGCGCGGGCGAAGACCGGCTTCAGCGATCCCCCAAAAGTGCGGCCCGTCACGGGGGGGCCGGCTGTTCGTTGCGAGCAGCACGTGAGCTTCCGCTCTTTCGTCCGAGCGACTAGATTGAAGCGCTCACATGCTCGCTTTGCGTCGGCCCTGGTCGCTCGCCCGCCAGAGGGCGTTTTTCGTCGGACTCGTTACAGCGATTCTCCCGGCCTCCACGACAGGGGCCGAAGAGACGAACCGTACCCTTTCCCCCGGGGCCGAAAGCACGGTCGAGACGCTGACGCCAGCTGATGCCGCCATGGCCGAAGCCGCTCAGGCCGCGCGGCAGATTCGGTTTCCCAAGGTCAAACACCCGGGCGGCGAGTTCGAGGCCAAGGTGTTTGCCGCCGAGCCCCTGGTCCGCAACCCCGTGGCTTTTGCGTTCGACGAGCAGGGCCGCGTGTTCGTGGCGGAGGGCCACCGGCTTCCCACGGGCGTGCTCGACAACCGCGGTCGGTTGAAGTGGCCCTCCGAGGCCTTCGTGAAGAAGGCAAGCAAAGAGCGCATGGAGCAGATCGGCCAAGAGATTCTCAACGCCGAGCTCTCTGCCCGCACCGTCGCCGATCGAGAGCGCTTGCTGCGGACGTATTTCGAGGGCGATCTCGAGCGATTCACCCAGGACTCCGACATTGTCAAACGGGTCGTGGATGACAACGGCGACGGCGTGGCCGACCACGCGACGGTGTTCGCAGACGGCTTTAACCGGCTGCTGGATGGCCTGATGGCGGGTGTCCTGGTACGCCGAGGCCAAGTTTGGGTCACGAACATTCCCAGTCTGTGGCGTCTACGCGATGCCAATGACGACGGCGTCGCCGATGCCCGCGAAGAGGTATCAACTGGCTACGGGGTACGCTACGCGTTCTTGGGGCACGACCTCCACGGCCTCGCGCTCGGGCCCGACAGGCGTTTGTACTTTTCCCTCGGCGACCGGGGGGCCGCCGTCAAGACGAAGGAAGGCAAGCTGCTGTCCGTACCCGATCGGGGCGCCATCTTCCGGAGTGAGCTCGATGGAACCCGGCTCGAGATCTTCGCCGAGGGGCTGCGCAATCCGCAGGAGCTGGCGTTCGACGAATTCGGTAACCTCTTCACGGCGGACAACAACTCGGACGCCGGCGATCAGGCGCGCTTCGTTTACGTGGTCGAGCGGGGAGACTCGGGCTGGCGATTGGGCTACCAGAACCTCGGCGACCCCGCCCCCCGCGGGCCCTGGAACAGCGAAGCTCTTTGGCGCCCTGCCTTCAAGGGCCAGGCGGCCTACATCGTGCCGCCCATCGCGAACGTGGCAAACGGCCCCGCGGGCCTCACCTATCACCCCGGGACCGGTCATCTGCGCGCCTACCGGCAGCACTTCTTCCTCGCGGACTTCCGAGGCCAAGCCAACAACAGCGGCGTGCTTGCGTTTTCGCTGCGCCCGCGAGGGGCCGGCTTCCACCTGTCGAAGCCCGAGAGGTTTGCCTGGGGCGTGCTGGCCACGGACGTCGACTTTGGCCCCGATGGAGCGTTCTACGTCTCCGATTGGGTCTACGGATGGAGGGGCACCGGGAAGGGCCGTCTTTACCGTGTGACGGAAAACGGTGTGGTGTCAGCCGAAGCGTCTGCCGTGGGAGCCTGGCTCGCCGGCAGCGGTGCGGACCGCGCGCCGGAGGAGCTACAGAGGAAGCTCGCCGCCCCGGACATGCGAGTCCGTCGCGAGGCCCAGTTTGCGCTCGTCGATGCCCGCCGCGACGATCTTCTGCTCGAGAGCGCACAACCCGGGCAGCCCTTGTTGGCCCAGCTCCATGCCATTTGGGGCCTTGGCGAACGTCTGCGGCAAACGCCTTCGGCCCGTCCACGGCCGGAAACGACGAGCGAGGCTCTGGTGGCCGCTTTGGTCGCTCGGCTCGAGGACAAACGAGGCTCGCCCGCCGAAGAGGAGGCCCGGGCCCAGGCAGCGAAGGTGCTGGGAGATGCTCCGGGCGACGGCCCCGTACGTGCTCTGACGGCCGCACTCTCCGATCGCACCGACCGCGTGCGCTTCTTCGCGGCCCTGGCGCTGGCGCGGCTTCGTGCCCAAAGCGCGCAGGACGCCGTGGTGGCCCTGCTGGCCCGCAACGCCGATCGAGATCCCTTCGTGCGCCATGCGGGCATCCTGGCCCTTTCCGCCGGCGGAAGCCCCGAGGAACTCGCCACGCTCGCGAAGCACCGTTCACCCTCCGTTCGGCTTGCCGCCGCGGTGGCGCTGCGCCGCCAGGGCTCTCCCCTGCTGGCGGGCTTCTTGGCGGATGCCAGCCCCTTGGTGGTCAGAGAAGCGGCGCGCGCCATCAACGATGTGCCCATCGAGGCGGCAACCCCGGCGCTGGCAGCGCTCGGGGCCAGGGGCCTTCGCATCAAGGACGACGTGGTCCAAAGCCGGGTCCTGCACGCCAACTTTCGCCAGGGAACGAAGGAAGGCGCGGCGCTGTTGGCCAAGGTTGCAGCCGACCGCACGGCCCCGGAACCCTTGAGGCAGGAGGCCGTGAGTGCCTTGGGCGAATGGACGAAAGCCCCTCCTATCGACCGGGTCACGGGAGCCTACCGCCCGCTGCCGACCACATTCCGAGATCCCGAGGTGGCGTCATTCGAGCTGCGCGCCGTGTTGGGCCAGATCCTGGCGCGGCGACAGCCCCGTGTGTTCGTGACCGCCGCCCACACCGTGGCCGCTCTTCGCATCGGCGAGGCCACGCCCTTCTTGGCGCGCGCGCTCGAACAAGCGTGGGACGACGCGTCCGTTCGGCTTGCCTCGCTCGACGCCTTGGCGGCGCTGGGCGCCCCAGAGCTTGCGCGGGTCTTGCCACGCGCCTCCGCAGACAGCTCACCACGCGTGCGCTTGTGGGCGCTCAAGGCGCGGGTCAAGGCCAACCCGGCGCAGGGCTTGCCGCTGGTCGACGAGACCCTCGCCAAGGGAGCGCTCGCCGAAAAACAAGCAGCCGTGGCGATCCTGGGATGGCTGCGCGACCCGGGTGTACGCCCTCGGCTTGGCGCTTTGCTCGACGAGCTGCTGGCCAACAAGCTTGAGCCAGGCTTGACCCTGGACGTGTTGGAGGCCGCAGCGAAGCGACGAGAGGCAGAGCTCGACGCCAAGCTGGCCGCCTTCGAGGAAAGTCGCCCGGACACAGACCTTGGGCCTTTCGCGGAGGCCTCGATCGGCGGCGATCCCGAGGAGGGCCGGAAGGTGTTTCTGTACAACACGCAAGTCCAGTGCCGCCGCTGTCACAGCATCGAAGGTCACGGGTCCGAGGTGGGCCCCGAGCTCCTGGGCATTGGACGCCGCCGCTCCCGCGAGTACCTGCTCGAAGCGGTGGTATATCCCAGCAAGCACTTCGCACCAGGGTTCGAGTCGGTCCTGTTGACGATGAAGGACGGTTCGATCCATGGCGGCACGGTCAAGAGTGAGACACCGACCACGCTGGTGCTGGACTCCGCCGAAGAAGGGGTCATCACGGTGGACAAGCTGAACATCGCCGACCGCGAACCTGGCGCCTCGGGGATGCCGGATGGGTTCGGCAGCATCCTGACAAAGCGGGAGCTGCGGCACCTGGTTGCCTTTCTCGCAGCGTCGAGGTAACGCGGCCGGAGCGGCCACGACCTGCGCTTTGAACGGCCGCTTCAGGGACCTGGAGGCTGAGGCAAGTGCAGCACGCCCACGCCCACGAGAATGCCCACCACGCCCACGGTGACGAAAACCACGGCCCGCAACGTGGCCCGACTGAGAATTCGATTCAAGCGGCTCTCGCCCTGCACCGGGGGACGAACCACCGCTTGCAGCACGCCACTCACGACGAGAACGATTCCGCTGACCATAAAGAACTTCGTCACGCGTGGGACTCCGCAAGAGGGCTCGTCGCAACCGGCTCGTTGGCCAGCTCTCGATCGAGCAGGGCCGCATAGGCCACCATCAACTGTCGCGTGAGGGGGCCGGGACAAACGCTGCCCAGGTTCTGCCCATCGATGCGGCAGACCGGCAAGATGCCGCGTGCGGCGCTGGTGATGAACGCCTCGGACGCGCGGCGAAAATCGTCCGGGGAAAACGTGGTCTCGCGCCAGGGGAGGTTCTCGGCCCGCGCAAGCGCCAACACCTTTTCACGCGTGATTCCGGGCAGGATGCCCACGGACAGCGCAGGCGTCACGAGCACGTCATCGATGACGGCGAAGACGTTGCTCGTCGCGCCCTCTGCGATGAAGCCCTCGGGAGAACACAAGATCGCCTCGTGCACGCCAGGGCGGCGGGTGCGCGCCTCTCCGAGCGCCAGAACGTTCGTGAGATAGTTGCCCGACTTGACGGCCGGATCGAGCGCACCGGGATGGTTGCGCGTTACCGAAACCACCTCCACACCGACCCCTTCTTCGTAAAGATGAGGCGCGGGCGGATTGAGGGGTTGAACGATGACGATGAGCTGCGCTTCGGTCGCGGCGTGGGGATCGAGGTCACCCGAGCGGCCAATCCCTCGCGTGACGACGATGCGCACGCGGGCGTCGGCGTTTTCCGCAGCCCTGACCGTGCTGCGGACTGCGGCTTCGATGGTTTCCCTGGGTGGCAAGGCCAAAGCGACGCGCGCTGCCGAGCGCTCCAGCCGATCCAGATGCTCCTGCAAGGCAAAGAGCCGCCCCCGCACCGTGCCCACGGTCTCGTACACGCTGTCGCCGAAGAGGAAGCCGCGATCGAAAACCGAGACCTTGGCAAACTCGGGTTCCACAATTTGTCCCGAGATGTAAACACGGATTGACATGACGCAAACAACGAAGCTAGTACATCGGGACACTCACGGCCATCCCTACCGAGGCGACGCTTGAACATCCTGAGGCTTCGTTGCCAGGACGCAGAGGAGTTTGAAAGCGTCCTCCGTAAAGATGAAAACGGAACCCATGTGTTCTGTCCCACCACCACGCCGCTCATCAGCGACACGCCCGTGGTCATCGAGCTGGTGTGTAAGGCCCTGCCGAACCGGGTCATGATCAAGGGCATCGTGCTGCAGTGGCGACCGGCCCTGCCCCGCCTTCGTGTCCGCGCAGGCGTGACGGTGCGCTTCGACGAAGCCGAGGGGCAGAAGGTGGCGTTCGTGACCGAGACGCTCAGGGGCATTCGGCCCCCCGCCCCTCGCCGCAAGCACACCCGCCTGCCCGTGGCGCTTCCCGCGACCTTGCGCATCGAAGGCCAACCTCTGACGAGTCAGGTGGAGCTTCGCGAGATCAGCGTGAGTGGGGCTCTCGTGGGTGGCATTGCGCCCCCACCCATCGGGACCGAGGTCGTCCTCGAGTTCGTCCCCCCCGGAGGGGAGGCGCCCATGGACCTGGCAGGGCGCGTGCTTTACCACGCCAGCGAAGACGGCACGGGCATCCGCTTCCTTTTCAGGGAGGGAGGCGGCTCGCGGCGCTTACGCGAACTGGTCAGGCGCATCAAGCAGGCCTGAACTCAGGTCCTGCAACCTCGCGGGGTTGCGCCCGCGACGCGGTGGCGAGGCTCGTGGCGGCGGGAGAGTTTTGTCGCGAGATGCTAGGATCGGAGCATGGCCGAGGAACTGCTACTCCTCTCGCCCGCCCAGATCGAGGCGGCGGCCAACGTTGGTCGGCTGGCGCGCCTGGCGGAGCGCCTCGTGGAAGAGAGGAGCTGGAGCTCGGTCGACATGCTCCTGGCTCACGCCTCCCTGGACGTCGTCCCACTCGACGAGCTTGCCGCCGCCGCGCGGGCCATCGACCGCGCGCTGGCCCGCATGCCCGAAGCGCGCAGTCGCCGGGCCTCCATCCAGAAAGAGATCTCCACCCTGCGCGCCATGGCCGGAGCGGCGCTGGCCAAGCGGCTCCGACACGATCCCCTCGCGGCCGACGAGCGCGACCTGCTGGCGCTGGCAGCCGAGCTGCTCTTGGCGGCCGGCGATCCCCGCGAGGCAGCCCGTTTATTCGAACGGTCGGGCGAGGACCTGCGCGCCGCAGACGCCTACGGCGCTACGGGAGATCTCGAGCGGATGGAGGCCTGCCACCAGCGAATCGACGAGCGACGGGGCGCGACCCGCGCGGTCTCGGAGCTCTCCCGAAAGGTGGAAGGGTTGATCGAGTCTGGAGATCGCCTCGCAGCTTTGTTGCTGCTGGAAGCAGCACCGCAGCCTCTTCTCGAAGCGTCGGGGATGAACACCACGCGAACCGATTTGGCTGTCAGACTCCGGCGCGGTCGCGGCATCACCCTCAAGGTCCAACATCCCGAGCCCAGGACGCTCCGCTTTGCGGGGGCGCCCGCCGTACTGGGGCGGGATCCCGCTTGCGAGCTGCCCTTGCGCGATCCGGGCGTCTCCCGGCGTCACGCCGTCATCATTGCCGATGGTGGTCGCATGGTGGTGGAAGATGCAGGCTCCAAAGCGGGGACGACGATGGCAGGGGCCCGCTTGATGGGAAGGGTGCCGCTTGGGCACGACATGGAGATCAGCCTCGGCCGCCTGTGTCGTCTCACGGTCACCTGCAACCGCCCGGGTCTCGTGAGACTCGAGGGCCAGACGGGGCTGGATCGGGCCTTCAAGGCCATCGTGGCAGAGGGATCCGTGGACCTGGCAGAGGTGTTCGATGGAGGGGCTGGGGTGAGCCTCAACCTGGACGGAGGGGTCGCACGCCTCGAGCGCCTGGCGAGTCAGTTGGTTCGGGTGAGCGGGCGCTTCATCGGACGAAGCTGCGATCTCCTGCTCGGCGACACCATCGAGATCCTGGGTGAAAACGAGGCGATGACCCTGGAAGTCGTGGCATGAGCGGCGGGTCCCGAGACCGACTGCCCCTGCTACGGACAAAGCTGGCGGCAGCCCCCCACGATGAGCGTTCGCGTCTGGAACTGGCGCAGGCGTTGTCGACCGCCGGCGAGGCAGACGCTGCCAAGGCCACGGCCGCGCCCCTCCTCGATTCTTACGACGACGAAGTCTGGGAGCAGTCGATGAGCCTGCTTGGCCACTTACACGAGCGGGCGGGCGAGCACAACGAGGCCTTGAAACTCTGGGAGAGGCTGTTGGCCCTCGACGTGGATCACCCCGCCGCACGTGCTCACCTGCAGAGGCTGAACCGAGCCCTCGTGCCGGCCACGCCTTTACCTCGCATGCCGCTTCGACCCGAGGCCACCTTGCTCTCACCGGAAGGGGTCATTGCGGCGCGGTACGAGATCTTGGCGGAGCTGGGGCGCGGCACCACGTCTACCGTGTTTTTGGCGCGAGATGCCCATTTGGATCTCCAGGTGGCGTTGAAGGTGCTGCACCCGTTCCTTGCGGCCAGCAGCCGCAGCGAGCTTCGCCAGCGCTTTTTTCGTGAAGCCCGGTTGGCGGCCGGATTGCGCCACCCGGGCGTCGTGGCGATTTATGATCTCGACGAAGAGACCCGCAGCCTCGCGATGGAGTACCTGCCCATGGGGACCCTCCGCCACAGACTGAACGACCTGGGACAGGACGGGCAGGCGATGCCGCTCGAAGAGGTGAGGGCCACGACCAAGGCCCTCTTGGCTACCCTGGCAGCCGTGCACGACGCGGGTCTTCTGCACGGCGACCTCAAGCCACGCAACATTCTCTTACGGGGTACCGGGTGCCCGGTACTCGGAGACTTCGGTGTAGCGCGCTTGCTGTCGGCAAATCCCCAAGCCTCCGGGGTGGGCCCGGCGGGCACGCCGCTTTACTTCGCGCCGGAGCAGCTTTTGGGCGCCGACTCCAGCGTGCGAACGGACTTGTTTGCGATGGGTGCCATCGTGTGGGAGATGGCGGCGGGACGCCCCATGCGCACCCGAGCCGACTTGACGAGCGGCCGCTTCGAGGCCCCGCCTTTCCCGAGTGAGGTGACGCCTACCTGGCGCATCACGGCTCCGGACCTCCTCGACCTCGTGGCCGCCTTGACCGCCGCAGAGCCTGCCGCGCGGCCGCTGAACGCTCAGGCAGCGCTCGCGATTCTGGGTTGAGGCCGCAATGGGGCTTCTCTGCCAGGTGGGCAGGGGTATTATCTGCGGCTCCATGCCAGCGCCACTATCGCAGCGGGTCATGTCCAACCTGGGTTGGGCTCTCCACTCCGTACGGACCCACGCCCGAGCAGCGGCCCTGCTGCTCGTGGCTTGTGGTGTACTGCCCCTCGAGGCGCGGGCAGAAACCAGCGGGCAAGACGGCAACCTCCTGGCGGGACTTACGCCCATCGCCCGGCAGGGTGTGACCTCTCCGGCGCGCTTGACCGACGGGCGCGCGGCTGACGAAGGCGCGTTCTGGCTCACCGACCTCACCACCCGCTTCCGCAGCAAGGACGCCTTCGCCACCTTCGACCTCGGCACCCCTTCACCCATTCGTTGCGCGTACCTTCAGGGAGACAACAACGACGTTTACGAGGTCTCTGGATCCATGAACGGCGATGATTACTTCCCGCTGTTCGTGGCCCCCGCCGTGAATGCGGTAGGCCTGCGCGACCGCACCTTGAAGCTGAGCGCCACCGCCCAATTCGTGCGCATTCGCGCGTACGGAGGGGATGGTTCCTATTCTCTCTCGGAGCTTGCGCTGTACAAGACCTGCCCGGAACCTTGGCCTCCCGAGGTCCATCGCGTCGAGGGCACAGCCCTGGCCGACACCGTGAAAACACGGGTGCATTGGGTCGCCGTGGCAGGTGTCTTGTTCGTGCTTTTTTTCCTCGCTGGCAGGCCACGTGGGCAGATGATTTTGGCGGGAGCTGGGCTCGGGGTCCTGGTGGCAGTCGTCGCCCAAGACCTGTTCACCCTCTATCCGTTCTTCGACCAGGAGCCGTTGATCCGTGCCACCGTTGCGGTCGTGGCGGGCAGCCTGGCCATTCGGGAGTTCCTGCTGCCAAACCTCCCGACGCTCGACAAGCGTGCCTCCGGAGCTTTGTTGGGCATTCTCGCGGCGCTGTCCGTGGGTTGTTACTACCACTTCGGAGCGGCCCAGTTTTGGCACGCCAAGGAAGGGCGAAACACCTACGTCCATAGCTACGACATGCGCCACTACTTTCCCGTGGGAAAGTACTTCAGCGAGCTGAGCTTCGATGGCCTCTACGCGGCGAGTTTCGCAGCGTTCCTCGATCTGCGTGACGCCCCCTTCGAACAGTACGGCGATCAACGTTTCCGAGACCTGCGCGAAAGCAAGGTGAAGTCCGCAACCGAGATGCGTTCGCACGTCGAAGACGTCAGAAGACGGTTCTCCGATGAGCGATGGGCGGCCTTCAAGGCCGACATCCTGACCTTCGTCGAGATCATGGGAGACCGTGCCTTTCTCGACAACATGAACGATCACGGGGGCAATGCCACGCCCGTCTGGCTCTTGAGCGCCAGTCCGGTGTTGCGGCTAGTCCCAGCCACCGAGATCACCTTGGTGCTCCTGGGGTTGTTCGACCCCGTGCTGCTCGCCGTGATGTTCTTCTTCGTCGGGCGCGTCTTTGGCTGGCGCGTGATGGGATACGTTTTAGTCCTGTTTGGAGCGACTGATTTCTATCAATTCGGTAGCAACCTGATGGGCTCGATGCTCCGTCAGGATTGGCTGGTGGCGCTTGGACTCGGTGCCTGCGCCTTCAAACGTGACAGGTTTGCGCTTTCGGGTGCGCTCTTCGCCTATGCGGGGCTCATCCGCGCCTTTCCAGCCATGGCAACGTTCTTTGTCGTGTTGCCTGCCCTGTGGTGGCTCGCCGGCGAACGTCTTCGCCGCAAAGCCATGCCTGCGTGGGCCGAAATCAGGGCGGCTGAACGGCCCACGATTCGTGCCGCGGCCGGAGCCCTCGCCTGCGTCGTCTTGCTTTTCAGCCTCTCCGCCGTGGTCTTCGGTCCTCGGGCATGGATCGCATGGGGAGAAAAGATCAGCATCCACGCCTCCGACGTCAGCGTCAACAACATCGGCCTTCGCAACGTGATGGCCTATGACCCCGACGCCACGGCGCGCAAGCTCACGGAGTCCGGCACACCCAACCCATGGGGCGTTTGGGAGAATAACTTCTTCGAGAACCTACGGCGCCGCGCACCTGCGCACGGACTCGCCATGGCTGCGTTCGTCGTGCTCGTCGTCTTGGCGTGTCGTCGACGCTCACCCGAGTCTGCTGCTCTGATCGGACTTACCACGATTCCGTTTTGCTTCTATCCGTCCAACTATTACCTGCACCTCATCTTCCTGCTGCCGCTAGCGATCTCTGCCAAGCAGTCCCCTCGGCGGTTTGGAGAATGGGTGGCCATACTTTGTGCCCTCTGCGTGGGACAGTACGCAACTTACGATTGGGCGCATGGCTGGACGGATGAGTTCTTCAACTATCAGAGCTTCTTGCTCATCGCCGCGTTCGTCGCGATGGTGTGGCCCTTGGCGCGGGAGGGATGGAGCAAGACCCTTGCCTCGGGAACTCCTTCGAGCGAGACAGATGTGAGTGCCGGGGCGAAAACGTAGACAATAATTTTCGCGAGCCTCGACGCCCACGTCTATAGTCGCGCCCGTGGGCTCGGAGGCATCGATCCCGTTCAGAGCGTCCCAGGCCGCAGGGGCTGCTCCGGAGCCGGCCGCTTTGGCATCGGCGGCCCACGCGCTATGCGATGCGGGTCGTGCGGCTGAAGCCGAGACGATCGCGCGCTGGTTGATTCACCAACACCCCAACTTCTCGGGCGGCCAAATCGTGCTTGGGCGCGTTTTGTTCGAGCAGGATCGTCTCGATGAAGCCGCCGATATCCTGCGAGCCACCACGATCCAGTACCCGGCTTCGGTGGCGGCATACCGCTGGCTGTCCGAGGTGCTGGTACGTCAGGGGCGGTGGGCGCGGGCGCGGGCTGTCCTGAACCAAGCGGTCATGCTCTCACCCGCCAATCGCAGGCTGGGGCAGCTTCAGATGCTGGCGGGGCAAGCCGCGCAACGACAGGACGCCCCTGCAAACGTCATCGAGGCGCGAGACGACAGCACCACGAGAGCCATGAATCTTGCGACGCCTCTTCCGCCCCCGATCCCCGTGCAAGGACGGGAGCCGCGCAGTCGACTGAGCGAAGACGATCCCACCCCAACAGGCATCGCGCCGCCTGAAACACCGCTCTACGCGCGCCGGGACTTCCGCCCCGAGCCTGCCCAGGAGGCACCCTCCCCTGCGGCCGAAGTACGTCGCACCGCCTCGGTGTGGCCACCACCCCTGGTGGATCTGGCGCCGCCGGCCGAAGCCTCGCGGCTCCGGGCTCCCGAAAGCGCCGTGATCAACGTGGCGCCAACGTCACGCCCGCGAGACTTCGAGCACACCCCTTCGGTCACCTGGAAGGGCATTCCCGTACTGGACCAGCATTGGCGCCGACGCTGGCCCCGGGGCCTCGCGTGGGGCGCGGCCCTGGTCACGACAGCCGCGCTTGGCTTTGGAAGCCTGCGCTGGATGATGCGGGAGGCGCCGATCACGGCGACGATGCCGGAGGTGCCAAAGCCAGCACCGAGGGAAGCGCCCAAGGTGGTCGAAACGCGTCTGCCGCAACATGTGGAGCTCATGTTGAGCAGCCCCGCGTCCTTGCGCGAGGTCTTGAAGGCGCGGGAGGGAGGTTCTGAACCCGCAGAGGTCGCCAGCCGCAACCTGGCAGCCTCCCTGCTTCGCCTCGATTATGGAGAGCCCCTCGGCGCTCCGGGCTCGGACACGGCGCCAGACGCTCTCGAGGGGGAGCTTGCCGATGCGGCCCTGGCAACGGCCGTCTTCAACGCGCTCGCGGAGGGCAAACTGGACCGCGCAGGGGCGTTGGTGCAAGGCGCACAGTCCCGGCGCGAGGGCTCGATTTGGATACCTTTGGCCCAGGCGCGGCTGCTGCAAAGGCAAGGCAATCTCGAGGGGGCCCGCGACAAGCTCGCCACCCTTCCCGACAGCGACGCGACCGGGCCCCGCCTGCTGCACGCTGAGCTCGCGCTCGATGCCGGGCAGCCCTCCGAGGCCCTCGAGGCCCTGGCGCCCCTGGAGGCACGCAACCCGACGCATCCGCGGCTGCGGCAGCTCGCCTTCGAGGCAGAACAAGCCCTCCGTCCCGAATCCGCGCCGGCTGAAGTGGCCTGCACACCCGATCTGCCGCCCAATCAGTTGATGGCGTGCACGGGCCGGCTGGCCAGCCATGCACGGCGCACCGGCGATCGGAACGAAGCCGCCCGGCGCCTGGCCCAGCTCGCAAAACTGGAGGCCACGGACCCGCGCATTCTCGCCGAGGCGGTCGTGACCCTCAGTCAGATCGGGCAGTCTGGAACGGCCCACGTCTTTCTGGAACGCCTCAGGCGCATGACTGCACAAGCCTTTCCAGCCCGGGAGTGGGCCGAGCTGGCATGGGCCCTGGGACGAGGCCCGGCGAACGTCAAGCAGATGGTGCCTCCACGTCCCTGGACAGCGGAGACGCGTCTGTTGGCGGCGCGTGCGGCCTACGCTCGGGGAAACGTGCGCGCCCTGGCCGCCACCTTGCAAGAGATTGGGGAGACGGCCGTTCGTGCCGATGACGATTTGCGGTGGTGGAGGTTGCTCTCGCGCCAAACGCCAGCTTCGTCGATGGTCCTCGCCTCACGCCTGCGCGAATCCAGAAAGCCGCTCGGGCCGGTGGGCACGTTCGTCGCAGGTCTCCTGGCGGAAAACAGCCGCAGGCTCACGAGCCACTTCATGGGGCAGGCGTTGGCGACCCCAAACCACGCCGACCGCTGCTGGGCCGCGTCCGTCTACGCGCGGGCACAGCGAAACCTGGGGCGTGATCCCACCCGCTTGCCTGCCCTGCGGACGCTGGTCGAGGGAGGGTTTTGCAACTGATCAGAACGAGACCACGACGCCTACCCCCAGGTCGAGGACATGGGCGGTGTGGGAAAGGCCCCGCAAGAATTCGAGTCCAAGCCGCAAAGCCCACACCGGCGACAAACCAATGTCGCCATGCAGACCGGCCCCCACGATGAAAGGGCCGCCCCTCACCGTGTCGCTGCTCGTTCGCCCAAGCACTTCGTTGGGGGGAATCACGAGACGGAAACCCTCTCCCGCCCCGCCCGAGCGCTGACAGCTGAAGGCTCGAATGAGCCCCGAATCGGCAGCCACAAGATGGCGCGCAGCAAGCCCGCATTCGCCCCCCTCCGCCGGGCGCCCTTCACGGGCCCCATCGCTTCCCTCGTGGACGATCACCTGGTTGCGCCCCTGAACAGCCAGAGCAAAGTAGCGCGCCACTCGAAAGCCCAGCTCCGGCCACAGCACGAAGGCCCCGGACGGCGGTGTGCCCGATGAGATCTCCGAGCCGTACCACTCGAGCTCGGTGGTACCGTGAAAACCAAGGCCCCCGCCCTACCGAAAGCGCCACCCAGAAGCGACGCCCCTCCGTAGAGGCGGGGAGCGCTCTCGACCCGAAAACACCGGGCCGTCGTTGCTGGGGGTGCCACCGTCCCCCTTCGGCCTCCCTCCGTACGGCCCCGAGGGTGTCATCGTGGGGTCACCGCTCGTGCACCGTCTCGCACGATCATCAGGTTGGGGCTGTCGGAGCGGCCGTTCTCTGCGACCGGGGTGTCCGTGGCATCACGGCCTTCGAAGTAGAACTGGAGGACGCTTCCGGTGAGGGTCTTGCCCGGAACCACTGCCACGTACCACCCCTTCGGCGTCTTGACGGCGGGAACCGATTCGTAGGTCTCGTCGCCGGGAACACGAAAGAAAAGCAGAACCCGCGAGACAGCGACGCCCCGGCTGCACCACACACCGAAGCACAGCCTTCTTGCGCGGAGGCGCCTCATCGGGGGTTCGGACAGAACAGCGGACGCGGTACGGACGCCGGCAGATCAGGCTCTTCGGGCATCGTCGACGACGTGGCGCGCCTCTTTGCCGGCGACGCCAGCGCCAAGTCCGGGCGCCAACAGCATTCCGCACGTCAGGGCAACCGCCGTCGCGGCCAGGCTCACCTCGAAAATCCGGCGTGGCATCGGGTCGGAAACCTATCCGACTTCTAAGGCGTCGTGATCACGAATTCGACACGTCGATTGCGCTCCCGCCCCGCAGCCGTGCGGTTCGTCTCAATGGGTTGGTCTGGGCCCAAAGCCCACGGACTCGAGGCGGCTCGGTGCCACGCCCAACCCCATGAGGTGCGCCTTCACGGCGTCGGCACGCATCTGAGACAGCTGAAGGTTCGAGGCGGGCTTGCCCTGACTGTCCGGTGTGGGCCCTCGATGCGAACGTGCATCGTCGGCCGCGCCGCCAGCGCCGATGCCACCTCTTCGAGCAGGTCGAAGCTACGCGCCTGGATCTGAGCCTTGTTCGTGGCGAAGAAGACCTTTTGCTTGAGCTCGATCTTGTCTTTCTTCACCTCGATGTGCTTGAACCGCTGGGGACAGCCCTCGGTGCCCACGGGTCCTGCCTCGTTCGGGCACTTGTCGGCCGGATCGTCGATGGTGTCCTGATCGTTGTCGCGGTCGGGGCAGCCGTCCGCGTCCTCGAACCCGTCGAAATCCTCGGGTTCCCGGGGACATCGGTCACGCGCATCGGGTACGCCGTCGCCGTCGTCGTCGACGTCGGGGCAGCCGTCGGCGTCTTGAAAATCATCCCGGTCTTCGGGCTCGAGGGCACACTGATCCGCGGGATCGAGCACGCCGTCGCCATCGTTGTCGGGTTCAGGGCAGCCATCGCCGTCCTGAAAGCCGTCAAGGTCTTCCGCCTTTAGGGGGCATTGGTCGGCCTCGTCGAGCAGACCATCGCCGTCGCGATCGCGGGGCTTGTGGCCTGCGACGGCGACCGGGGCGTCGGGCTCGGGATCGGGCCTGGCCACGCAACGCTCGGGAGGTGACTCCCTGAGAGCCTCGCTGACCTGCGATTCGGCGATCTCGAGGTGATCTTTTGCGCGGAAGTAATCGCCCTGGTGAAGCTCGCTTTCTGCGAACACGACGTGCGTCTCGGCGAAGGCGAGCTGCCGGGGCGCACACTTGTACGCCCCGGCCTCCCGCGCCTCCCCGATCAGGGAGCGCACCTGACGCGAACGCTCCTCGAGACGGGCCCCCGCGCAGCCGGTCAGAAGCAGCCCCATGACCACAAAAGCCCCTACGGCGCGCGACGACGTGCTCGCCACAGACACCCGCTGCTGAAGGCAGGATCGCCCGGTCATGGCTAAGGCTCCTCGTGGGTGGGCAGGCGGCCCTTGCGGGGCGTCTTGACTCCCGCGCGCCCGGACTCGTCATCCTCTGCATGGCGACCTGGAGCAACGGAACCGTCCTCGGGGGAGGGCGTGTCCTCACCGGCCAGAGCCGAGCCGCCCGCTGCCGGAGCCTCGGAAGCCGGGGTCCGCGGCAATGATGGCGACCCCGAAGACGATCCACCGCGCAGCGAGCGCTCCCCCCGAGCCCGGCTCTTCCCAGCTCCGGCCTGCCTTGCCGCTCCCCGCGAGAGGGCTTTCGCGCGATCGGCGAGCTCCTCGGCCAAGAGGCCGTACTCGAGAGCCGTTTGGTACTGCGAATCGCCCGGCCTCCTCACGCGCCTTCTTCAGGTACTCCGCAGCCAGCGCCGTGTATTCGTAAGGAGCAAGCTCATCCGCCTTTTCGCGCCGGGCCTGCGCGAGTGATGCCGAAGCCCGTCCGCCCACCTGTGCGAGGTACTCGACAGGCCCACAGCCGACGGGAAGCGCGACCACCAGCGCCAACGCTGCTACCAACCTAGGGCGCGACACGCTGAGCCGACCGTATACAGCTTCCCCCAGCGAGTCAAGCGCTCTAAATCACGATGGGTTTCCCGACTCTGCGGGCTGATCCCCGGTCCTTCGAAGCGGTCGCATCACGGGGCCCCCGTAACGCCCGGCACGCACGCGACGCACGGCCCCGGGGCGGCGGTCCGAGGGGGGAAGAGCCAAAGTCATTTACGGCTGCGAGGTCGGCGATGCCGCGCAGAACCGTGCCGAATGCACGTTACGGCCTGTGCGTCCCGACCCAAGAAGATCCGGAAAAACCTTGCATCCCGCGTAGTTTCCGCGATATGGCTTTAAGGCTCACCCCCTGTTCCCCCCCGGAGGCCAAGTGGACCGACTGATAGCATTCTTGCTCGAACACGCGATACTCGACTTTTCCGGCGACCTGAACATGGAGATGCTGCGCGAATTTCTACGCGGCGACGAAAGCCCGGAAGCCCACGCCCTCATCGCGAAGGTTTCGGGGCAAGGGTCTTTGGACGATATGATCGTGACCTTGGCCGACTGCCTTCAAGAATACATCCGAACGGGTGTCAACGAGAAGCTCGTCAAGGAGCAGATCAAGGCCTACGCCGAAAGCTGAACGTTTCGGCTCGGCCTTTCTCAAAGCCCGCCATTTGGCGGGCTTTGTCGTTTTCGCCACCTCGTGATTCCGGATGACGTCGAGGGGCCTTTCCCGGCACGAACCGGCGGCACCAGCCGCATGCGCGCGCAAGGAACAAAAAAGAAACAGCGGCGAAACAGTTCCTGTGACTTACTTCGCCGCGCGTCCTCTCGCCAAACCCCGTGAGGCCGAACGCACAGACCAGACGTCCCGATATCCCCAATTGGGTCACCCCGGGCTCTCGTGGGTTGCCCCTGCTCCCCTCCGTTGATACAAAGTGCCTGAATTGCAAGCTAAGCAGTCGAAACAAAAGCGGTTCCTGTCACGCAGTCTCGGGCGCTGGGCGCTGTCGATGGCGGCCGTGCTGGGGGCGCAAGCCCTGGGGCCGACGGCCGAGGCAGAGGACGTGATGTCCCTCCCGCTGGACGAGGCCCTGCGTATGGCCGTCGCGAGCAGCCCGCTCGTTCGGCAGGCCGAGGCAGAAACCCAAGCGGTGAAAGCGCGCGACGTGGGAGCCGCGCTGTTGGTCCCGAGCAACCCGGTGGTGGGTGGCTTTTTGGGGCCGCGGCGGGAATCGAACCAACCGGGGCCCGTGGCGCGAGGCACCCAGTTCGGCCTGCACGCCGAGCAGCAGCTCGAGATCTTCAACCAACGCGGGACCAGACGAGCCGTGGTCAGGCAGGCGGTGGAGGCCGCGCGGTTCCGGCAGGCCGTGGCGCGCAACGAGACCCGGGCCCGTACGAAAGCTGCCTATGTGGCGAGCGTGCTCGCGAGGAGCCAGGCCGAAGCGGCGCTGAAGCAAGAAGAGCTCGCCCATCAGCTGCTCGCGGCCGTCAAAGCCCGCGTCGAGGAAGGGGCAGCGTCCGACATCGACATGCGTCTGGCCGAAGCCGAGCTGGGACAAGTCGAGCGTGCCCGACTCGAAGCCGAGCAGTCGGCCATGATGGCGCTCACGCCTCTTCGCATCTCCGTGGGCCTGCCCCCAGGCACCGAGGTGTCGCTGACCACCGACGTGGCGCGACCCGAGCCGCGAACCGAGGCGCTCGATCAGCTACTGACGTTGGCGCGAAGCCATCGGGCGGAGCTGTCGCTGATCGAAAATAGCCAGCTCGAACTCGACGCGGAACTGACCCGGCTGTCCCGGGAGACGCTTCCGAACCCCACGGTGTTCGTCGATCTCCAGAGGGACTTGCCCGGTCAGCTCTTCATGGGCGGAGGATTGCAGATGCCCTTGCCCGTGTTTCGGCGAAACCAGGGCGACAAGGCCTTGGTCCGCGCAGCCAAAGTGAGCCTCGCCGTCGAGCGGGACGTCACCGAGCGCCTGATTGGCCACGAAGTCGAGCGAGCCTTTCGTGCCGTGGGTCTCTTGAGACGCCAGCTCGAGGTCATCCAGACGAGCGTGTTGCCGGCGGCGCAGGCCTCGGTAGACCTGCTGCGGGAAGGGTGGCGAGCGGGCAAGTTCGATTTCTTCCGGGTCATCCAGGCCTCGCGCGAGGTCTGGGTGGCGCGTCGTACGTATTTTGAAACTCTCGGCGAGCTGTGGCTGGCCGTCATCGAACTGGATCGAGCGTTAGGACAAGTATGAGGCAACACGCGGTGCAACCACGGTCTTCTGAGCGGTCTCGAAACGGACGGGTGGCCCTTCCCTTCCTCGGCGAAGGCGGCGCCCCGGGCAGGCGGACACGGGCGTGGCCCGTCAGTCTCCTGTCGCTGGCCCTCCTTGCGCCAACGGGCGGCTGTAACGAGGAGAACAAGCCAGGTGCCGCCCCCCCGGTGGCGGTAGCGACCACGCCTGCGCCTGCTGAGGGTGAAGCCCTCGGTCAAGCGTTGGCGCTCACGGAAAAGGCGCTCAACAAGAACCCCATCTCCACCGCCGAGGCGCGCATTGCCCGGCTCTCCCCTGACGTGGACGTCGTGGGCTCGGTGGCTGCCAGCGAAGACCACTTGGCCATCATTGGTCCCTTGGTCGACGGCCGCATCGCCGCTCTCAACGCGGGCATCGGGGACGTCGTCAAAAAGGGGCAGATCCTCGGGTGGATCGAGAGTGCCCAGGTGGGCGAGGCCCAGGCGCAGTACCTGACCGCCCAGGCGCAGCTGCATGCGGCCGAAGCGAACCTCAAGCGCGAGACAGATCTGGTCGAGCGTCGCATTTCGTCGGCACGCGAGCACGAAGGCGCGGTGGCGAAGGCCGTGACGGATCGTGCCTACCTCAAGGCCGCCACAGAGTTGCTTCAGGCCATCGGTTTTTCGGACCAGGACATCCAGTCCCTCGATCGCAAGGGCTACATGGGAGGACGGGTGCCCATGCGGGCTTCGATCGGGGGCACCGTGGTCAAGCGCTACGTCACGTTGGGACAGGCCGTCGAGCGGGCGACCGACGCGTTTCGGATCGCCGACATGAGCCGGCTGTGGGTTCTGCTCGACATTTACGAAAAAGACCTGGCCAAGGTGCGTATGGGCCAGGACGTCGAGCTCAGGACCGAGGCCTATCCCGGAGAGGTCTTCAAGGCGACCCTCACCCAGGTCGAAAACCTCATCGATCAGCACACACGAACGGCGCGCGTCCGCATCGAGCTCGACAACCCCAACGGCAAGCTGCGCATTGGGCAGCTGGTCACGGCGAGGATCGTGGGAAACCCCAAGCTCGTCGCCCAGGAGGTCCTGGCCGTCCCGCGAACAGCGGTGCAGAGGGTCGATGGCAAGCCGCTCGTGTTCGTGAAAGCCGAGGATGGCCAATTCCGTCGCCGCGTCGTGGACCTCGGAGGCTCGGGCGGCGAGCTCATCGAGGTGCGGGCCGGGCTCAAGCCCGGGGATGTCGTGGCCACGGACGGCGCCTTCCTGCTCAAGAGCGAACTTCTGCGCTGAGGACGGTTCATGCTCGAATGGATCGTCACTCAATCCGTACGCCGTCGCGGCGTGATCATCGTGCTTTGGCTTGCGATGCTGGCATTCGGCATCTCGAGCATGAAGAACCTCTCCGTCGATGCCGTGCCCGACGTCACCAACGTCCAGGTGTCGGTGATGACCAGCGCCCCGGGCCTCGCGCCGCTCGAGGTCGAGCGGTACCTCACTTACCCCATCGAGATGTCGATGAACGGGTTGCCGGGCCTGGCCGAGATACGCTCGGTCAGCCGCACCGCCGTTTCAGCCGTGACCAGCGTCTTCAAGGACGGAACGGACCCCTGGTTCGCGCGTCAGCTCGTCATGGAGCGGCTGAAGCTGGCGGAGACCCAGATTCCGGAAGGCTACGGCAACCCCGAGCTGGGTCCGGTCTCGACCGGCCTTGGTGAGATCTACGAATTCTACCTCACGTCCGAGCGTCATTCCCCCATGGAGCTGCGGACGCTGCTCGACTGGGTCGTTGCCTACAAGCTTCGCTCGGTCCCTGGCGTCATCGAAGTGAACGGAATGGGCGGTGAGGCCAAGCAATACCAGGTCATCGTCGATCCCAAGCGGCTTGCCGGATACAAACTCTCACTCGGCCACATCCACGACGTGCTCGAAAAGAACAATGCGTCGATTGGAGCGGGGTACATCGAGAAGAACAGCGAGTCGTTCGTCATCCGCGGTGACGCCCTGTTCAAGAACATGGAGGACATCGAGAACACCGTCGTGGCCTCCGACGCTGACGGCACTCCGGTGCTGCTCAGGAACGTTGCAAGCGTGCGCCTCGGGCCTGCACTTCGGTTCGGAACGGTCACCAAGCTGGGCCGGGGCGAGATCGTCGCGGGCACCGTGATGATGTTGACGGGCGCCAACTCTCGCAAGGTGGTGCACGCCGTGAGGGAGAAGCTCGACGAAATTCAAAAGGAGCTCCCCGACGGCGTTCGCATCGAGAACTACTACGACCGTGCCGAATTCATCGACCGCATGCTCAGCACCGTGGCCATCAACTTGGCCGAAGGCGCGGCCTTGGTCGTCCTGGTTCTCCTGCTGACGCTTGGGACGCTTCGGGGGGCCCTTCTGGCTGCACTTGCGATCCCCATGTCGATGAGCGTCGCCGTGATCGGCATGATCCAGCTCGACGTCACCGGCAACCTGATGTCTCTCGGCGCCATCGATTTTGGCCTTCTGGTGGACGGCTGCATCGTGTTGCTGGAAACCGTACTCGTGCAGATCGCACTGAGGAAGCCGCACAACCGGGAGGATCTGGCGTTCGTCATCGCCGGGGCCGCGAGGCGCGTGGCTCGTCCCGTCACCTTCGCTTTGGCGATCATCGCGCTCGTTTACTTGCCGCTCATGGCCCTCGAAGGCGTGGAAGGCAAGATGTTCAAGCCGATGGCGGTCACGGTGGCGCTGGCGCTCTTCGGCGCCTTGCTCTTCTCCCTGACCGCGTTTCCCGCCTTGGCCGCGACCTTCCTCACCTGGAATGTGAAGCACCACGAAGAAGGCCACGGGGTCTGGGGGAAGCTCACCCTCGCCTACGGCGCCGTGCTGCGCCGCGTGTTCCGTGCGCAGACGCTCACCATCGTGCTGGCGCTCGCGGGCCTGGCGGGTGCGGGGTACATCGGCTCGGGGCTCGGTGCCGAGTTCGTGCCACGCCTGGAAGAAGGCGAGCTGTCCCTGGACGTCAAGCGCTTGCCATCGGTGTCGATCACGGAGGCACAACGCCTGGGCGTGCAGGTGGAAGACGTGCTCTCCACGTTCCCGGAGGTGCTCTCGGTGGTGACCCGTACGGGCCGCGCCGAGGTGGCGACCGATCCTGTCGGTCCCGACGAGACGGAGGTCATGGTCAAACTGCGTCCGAAAAAGGAGTGGACGACGGCCAAGACGCTCGACGACCTGGGAGAGGCCATCAAGTCCAAGGTCGAGGCGAACGTGCCGGCGACCTTCGTGTCCGTGTCGCAGCCCATCGAAGACCGCGTCAATCAACTTCTGGCGGGGTCCCGCGCTGACGTCGTCATCAAGGTGTTCGGCGAGGATCTCGAGGTTCTCAAGGCAACGGCCGACGAGATTGGCGCGGTGATCAGGGACGTCGAGGGGCGAGGCGACTGGCGCGTCCAACGCGTTTTGGGCTTGCCCTTCGTCGAGGTGCAGGCAGACCGCAAACGCTTGGCCCGCTACGGCATCACGGCGGACCGGGTTTTAGAGGTCGTCGAGGCGTCACGTATCGGCAAACACGCTGGCACGATCTTCGAAGGCGAGCGGCGTTTCGACCTCATGCTGCTGCTGCCGCCCGCCGAGCTCACCACGGAGTCACTGGGCGAGCTGCTGGTGGCCTCTGATGATGGACAGCTGGTTCCCCTGGCTTCGGTGGCCACGATCACCGAAACCGAGGGGCCTGCCGTCATCAACCGCGAAGGTCTTCAACGGCGTGTGCTGGTGGAAGCCAACGTGCGCGGCCGAGACCTCGTGAGCTTCGTCAACGATGCCCGGGCGCAAGTCGAAGCCAAGGTGAAGGTTCCTCCGGGCGTTCGGGTGGAATGGGGCGGCCAGTTCGAGAACTTCAGCCGCGCTGCAGACCGCTTGGGCCTGGTGGTGCCGATCGCGTTGGTCACGATCTTCGGCATGCTGTTCATGATGTTCGGCGACCTGCGTCTGGCCGGGGCGGTGTTCGTGGGTGTGCCGTTCGCGCTCATCGGAGGGGTGCTGTCGCTCGTGCTGCGGGGGCTCGATTTTTCGATCCCCGCTGCGGTGGGCTTCATCGCGGTCGCTGGCATTGCGGTGCTCAACGGGGTGGTGATTGCGTCGGAAGTGCGCCGGCGCATCCAGGACGGTGTTCCCGTACGGGACGCCATCTTCTACGGCTGCCGCTCGGTGCTGCGTCCTGTCGTTACCACGGCCCTGGTAGCTGCCATCGGCTTTCTGCCCATGGCCACCTCTACACGCGCGGGCGCCGAGGTGCAAAGGCCACTGGCCACCGTGGTCATCGGCGGGATCCTCTCGTCGACCCTGCTCTGCCTGCTCGTCTTGCCAGTGATTCTGCGCCTGCTCGTACGAGAGCAGGAGATCGCCAGCCCCGGCGAGGCCCGCGGGGCCGCCTGAGCGCCCCCAAGGCCCCACGCTTCGCGAGGTCAACCTCAACCTCGCGAGGCGACCTCGGCGCTCACAGTACGTGAAGCCATTGCAGCATCAAGAGGATGGCCCCCGCAATCACCGCGGCTGCGACGTCGTCCATCATGATGCCAAAGCCTCCGGGAAGGCTCTCGAAGCGGCGCACCGGCCACGGCTTGACCTGGTCGAAGAGCCTGAACAGCACGAAGCCCGTGACGAGGCCTGGCCAACCTGCTGGCGCCACAGCGAGCGTCAGCAAAACCCCAGCCACTTCGTCAATCACCACGACCTGCGGATCCGAGGCCCGTGACGTCCGTGCGACCTCACTCGAGGACCAGATCCCCAGCACCGTGACCAAAGTGCCAACCGCGAAGACTACGAAGGGGCCCCCGAGCGATGCCAAAGCGTAAAGAGGCAGCGCCCCGAGACTCCCCGCTGTGCCGGGCGCCCGCGGCATGAAGCCGCACCCCCACCACAACGAAAGCCAAAAGGCGAGGCGTTGCTTGGGGCCACCGGAGCGCATATGGCGCTTCCAGTCGGCGCTCGGGCCGAGCGAGGTGGGTGACTTCATCGAGAGCCGACGGGCGAAGGGAAAACGAAGCGGCGGTGCATGGGAAAGTTCCAGCCGACGCTGACGATGGCCGAGACGATCACGCGGGCGGCGAAATATTGCATGCCCCCCACCCGGTGCAACAAGGCCTCGCCCCCGGTGTTCAAGCCAAGGCTAATCCCTGACACGAGTGCGTAACGTAACGCCTGGGGGCCCATGTGACCAGCTTGGGCGGCGAAGATGAGGTGGCGCCCGAGCACGAAGTTGGTGAGCGCTCCGAGCCCCGCACCACACGCGGTGGCGGCCTCGGGCGAAGCAAGGCGCATTTCCACGAGACTCGTCATCACGACGAAATCCACCGTGGTGGAGACCAACGCTCCCAGCTGATGCTTGAGGAATACCTTCAGACCCACGGCGACCCCGATTTTGCGCCCGGCTAGAGGGCGCCGTCCAACAAACGACTCACATCCGGAGAGAACGCTTCACCTTCATGTACCACCAAGTCCGGCTCGACCTCCCGTGAGGTGGGCCCAGGACGGGCTTCCACGAACAGACGGTGTCGGGGGCGTCCTGGCGAGGGGCGGGCGTACCTCATCCGCACGTGGGCCAAGCCCGCGTTCGTCAGCGCCTCGAAGAGTTCGCCGTCCCGGGATGCCGGAAAGACGACGCCCAGGCGCCCCTGGGGAGCCAGAAGGCGGGCGGCCGCCGCCGTCCACGCGGGGAGCGGCAGAGCCAGCTCGTGGTGGGCCAAGGCGCGCTCGCGTTTAGGAGATAGGTGACCGCCCTCGAGCCGATAAAACGGCGGGTTGCACGCCACGAGATCAAAGCTGCCTTCGGACTGTCGAGGCGCCCAGGCGAGAAAGTCGCCCACGTGACAGGTGAGCCTTTCGTGAAGCCCATTGATCTGCGCCCCTCTCGCCAGAAGGTCGGCAAGGTGCGGTTGAAGCTCGATGGCCTCGCCGCGTGCATGTGGATCCCGTGTGGCCAGCACGAAGCCCAACACACCACATCCAGCGCCGAGATCGACGAAATCACCGTAGGGAGGCGTCAAAAACCCCGCCAACAGAACGGGGTCCAAGCTGAAGCGGTAGCCACGGGCAGGCTGAAAAACCGTGACCCGCCCCCGCAGGAGCGTGTCGCAGGTCACCTCGGCTGCGGAGCCGCCGCCGGAGTCGGCCGTGTCAGCCCTGTCCTCGCAGCCCAATGTCCCACCGGAAATGAGCGCCTTCGAAGCGGATGCCCTCGACCGCTCCGTAGGCGCGCTTGCGGGCCGCGTCGAGACTGGTTCCCACGGCGGTCACGCCCAAGACACGCCCCCCTGCCGTGAGTAGGGACTTGCCGTCGTGACGGGTACCCGCATGGAACACCAGGACCGAATTGTCGGGATCCTGGTCGGCAACGGCAGGCAAGCCCGAGATCGCGTCGCCGGTGCGCACCGCCACCGGATAGCCGGCGGCAGCCATCACGACACATACGCTCGTGCCCGGCCGCCAGGCGAGCTGTCCTTCGGGCAACCGCCCTTCGGCTGCACCCAACATCCAGGGTACGATGTCATCGACGAGCCGTGGCAGCACGGCCTGGGTCTCGGGGTCGCCGAACCGGCAGTTGAACTCGATCACCAGAGGCCCTCGATCGGGGGTCAGCATGAGCCCCGCGTAGAGCAGGCCCTGGAAGGGGCGCCCAAGCGCGGCCATGGTCCTCAACGTAGGGGCGAAGATCCGGGAGCCGATCTCCTCCATCATCGCTTCGTCGACCAGGGGAGAGGGGCTGTAGGCTCCCATTCCTCCCGTGTTGGGTCCCTTGTCGCCGTCGAGCACGGCCTTGTGATCCTCGGAAGAGGCCAAAAGCACGAAGCGCTCGCCATCGCAGATCCCCAGGATCGAGGCCTCGCGGCCTTCGAGTCGCTCCTCGATGACCACTTTCGCACCTGACTCACCGAAGACTTTGTCCTCGAGCATCCTGCGCACGGCCGCTCGTGCCTCGTCCGCATGCGAGGTCACTTCCACGCCTTTGCCGGCACAGAGGCCATCGGCCTTCACCACCACGGGCCGAGCCTGCTTCGCGATGAAGGCCTCGGCCTCGCCCACATCCGAGAACGTACCGTAGGCGGCCGTTGGCACACCGGCCGTTACCATCACGGATTTCGCAAACGCCTTCGAGCCTTCGATCTCCGCTGCGGCCTGCGAAGGGCCGAAAAAAGGCACCCCTGCGGAACGGAACGCGTCCCCAACCCCGCTGACGAGCGGCGCCTCCGGACCGCAGACCACCAACCCGATGTCCTCGCGCTTCGCGAGGGCGATCAGCTGCCCCGCGTCCGTGGGCGAAGCGGCGACACAGGCAACCCGGTCACCCAGGTCCGCGATGCCTGGGTTTCCAGGGACCACGATGAGCCGCGCGCAAAGCGGGCTTTGCAGGAGCTTCCACGCAAGTGCGTGTTCGCGCCCCCCGGCGCCGAGGAGCAGAATCGGAAACGGCGTCGCCTTGGACATGCGCGGTGTCCCTCGCTTCAGTGACGGAAGTGACGCTCGCCTGCGAAGATCATGGCGATGCCGTATTCGTTACAGGCGTCGATGACCTCCTGATCCCGGACCGAGCCCCCCGGCTGCACGATGGCCGTGATGCCCACCTTGGCAGCTTCATCCACACCATCGCGAAAAGGAAAGAAGGCGTCCGAGCCCACCACGCAGCCCTTGAGCGGTAAACGGGCTTTGCTGATGGCGATCTTCACCGAGTCCACCCGTGACATCTGCCCTGCCCCTACGCCGACCGTGCGGCCTTCGGCTGCGAAAACGATAGCGTTCGACTTGACGTGTTTGGTCACCCGCCAAGCAAAGTCCAGGTCCGCCAACTCGGCCGCCGTGGGCTCCCGCTTCGTGACCACGCGACCGCCCGTGGCGGGTGACGTCTGCACATCACGGGCCTGAACGAGCACCCCGCCTGCCACGGTCCGCAGGTCCCACGCGCCAGCGGGCAACGCCTCGAAAGGCAACCGCAAGACGCGGAGGTTTTTCTTCGCTCCGAGCAAGGCAAGGGCCTCCTCACTGAAGGCGGGGGCGATGATGCACTCGAGAAAGGTTTCAGTCATCTCTTTCGCGAGCGCGCCATCGACCTCCCGGTTGATCGCGACGATGCCCCCGAAAGCGGAGACGGGATCCGTCTCGCGGGCGCGCCGGTAAGCCTCCAGCACCCCCGCTGCCGCCACGGCCGTTCCGCAGGGATTCGTATGCTTCACGATGACCACGGCGGGCTCGGCAAACTCGAGGCAAAGCTTAAACGCTGCGTCGAGGTCGAGCAGGTTGTTGTACGATAGCTCCTTGCCTTGAAGCACCTCTGCACAGGCCAGTGACGGACCTACCATGTCGGGCCACCCATAGAAGGCCGCCGTCTGGTGTGGATTTTCTCCGTAGCGAAGCACGCTATGAAGATGCAGCTCGGGATGCAGCGTCTTCGGATACTCCGTAGGAGCCGTTTCGGGCGCTTCGACGCGACCGAGATAGGCGGCTATGGCTCCATCGTAGGCAGCGGTATGGGCGAAGGCCTTGCGGGCCAGCTGATAACGAAGCGTCTCCGTGACGCTCCCCTGCGCTTCCAGCTGGTCGCACACCCGGCCATAGTCGGCGGGATCAACCAGCACCGTGACCCTCTCGTGGTTCTTGGCAGCGGCGCGGATCATCGTAGGCCCACCGATGTCGATGTTCTCGATGATGTCCTCGAAGGGCGCGCCTTTGGCCACGGTGGCCTTGAAGGGGTAGAGGTTGACCACGACGAGGTCGATGGGGGGAATGCCGTGCTCGCTCATTTGCTGCCGATGCTCCGGCGTGGGACGGCCCAGCATGCCGCCAGCCACCTTCGGGTGTAGCGTCTTCACGCGGCCATCGAGGATCTCGGGTGCCCCGGTGTACACGCCCACCTCCACCACCGGCACGCCGGATTCCCGCAGAGTTTTGGCAGTTCCGCCCGTGGAGAGAATCTCGGCGCCCAGCTTGGCAAGGCGCTGGCCAAGCTCGGCGATGCCCGATTTATCGGAGACGGAAAGAAGTGCGCGAATGGTGGCTGTCACGGCGCCCGGTTTTTACCACGCAGGAACCGGTCCGCAGCCGCCTTTTTCGCCCCTTGTGGGTTGACGTGAGCGCGCGGCTCGCGAGGCGCGGCGCTCACGCGAGGACGTTCTCCTTGGGCGCTCGCAGGCCGGCTGCACGTTGCAGCTGGGCCACTTCTTTGTCATTCAGGTCGCGAAACTCGCCCATCTTGAGACCCTCGAACGAAAAGTCTCCGAACTTCACGCGGGAAATCTTGAGCACGCTGAGGCGCAGCCGCTCACCAACGGCGCGCAACGCCCGCGGTCGGAGTTCCTTGACCACGATCTCCACCCACATGTTCTTTCCTGTGGTGGCCAGAGGGTAGACGCCCTCGGGCTTGATGAGCCGCCCCTCGAAGCGCCAGCCTTTCCCAAGTTGGGCGATCTGATCCTCGCTGAGAAGTCCCTGGAACTTGAGGTGGTACGTCATCGTCAGAGGTGTTCCACTCCTGCGGCCCGGAATGCCCTTCACGATGCGCTCAGCCAACGCGCCGTCGGATGTGATGAGCAACATGCCCTCCGATCCGAAGTCGAGCGGCCCGACCACGATCCAGCCGGGCTCTTTGTCCTTGAGGTAGCGTTCGAGGCTGGGACGCTTGCGGCCGTCTTCGTCTCGAGGGGACTCGAGCACAGAAAGGCACTCCCGTGGCTTGAGCAGGAGGCGGTAAAGAGGAGCGTCGAGCTTGATGCGCTTGCCTTGGAGCTCGACCCTATCTCTATCGGGGTCAACTTGAACGCCGAGTTCGGTGACGAGCTTGCCATTGACGCGCACCGCGCCGGCCGCGATGAGGCGCTCGGCTTCACGGCGAGAGACAGCACGGGCTTGGGAGAGGAATCTTTGCAAACGAACCATGAATCGAGCTTTCTGATGGGCGGAAGGGAACGCGTCACGAAGGCGTTTGGCCTGGCTCGCCCTTGCCGGCTTCCAGGGCACGCGTAGCAGCCTCGGTGGCGCGTTCGAGTTCCTCGATGAGACTGTCGTCCTCGGGCACGTCCGCGATGGTGTTGTTGGAAAAGGCGCTAGGTCGGTCGCCCTTGAGCCCGTCGACCCGGACCTCGGGCTGAGGTGGGGCCCCGGTTTCGGGCGCCGCAGTGACATCGGCCTCCGGCCCCTCGGCGCTGGCGCGCGCCCCTGCGGGGGCCTCGTCGGCGCCGAAGGTGTCCTTCATCTTCTTCGACTCCTCCGCGCCGAGTTCGTGGAACTCGCGCAGCGTTGGCAGCTCGGTCAGATCAGAGAGACTGAAGGTCTTGAGAAACTCGGGCGTGGTTCCGTAAAGCAAGGGGCGACCCACGTCCTCTTTCTTTCCGATCACCCGGATCAGGTTGCGCTCGAGGAGGGTCTTGAGCACGGGACCACAATCCACGCCGCGAATGTCGTCGACCTCGGGGCGCGTGATGGGCTGCTTGTAGGCCACGATCGCCAGGGCCTCCATCATCGCTCGCGACAAACGCACCGGCTTGCCCTGCACCATTTTGCCGACGAAATCGGCGTTCCGAGGGTTCGTTTGAAAACGGAAGCTGCCCGCGGCCTCGACCAAAATGATGCCGGCATCGAGGCGGCTGTCCTTGAGCTCGTCCAAGGCCTTCTGCACTTTTCGGCCATCCCGCACGCCCGTCATGCGCTTGAGGTCGGCCATGGTCAGGAGCTTGTCGCTGGCAAACAGCAGGCTCTCGATGACGGAAACCAAGCGCGCGCCTTCGAGCCGTTCCAGGCCCTCGATGCCATCGGGTTCGCCGCTGCCCTCGTCTTCGCCCGGTGGGCTCAACGCAAACGAATCCTCGTCTGCCGGGTCCGCAGCGACTGCGTCGTCCACCTCCTCGGGCGGGGTGGCGCCGTCCGCACCAAAGAGATTGCGTACGTTGTCGGGCAACTCCTCAGCCTCGAGCGCTTCGAGCACGGCAGCGTCGTCCCACGAGATCGACTCTTCGTCCTCGAGCGCTGCGGCCCCTCGTTCCGAAACAATCTGCCCCTCTGCCGCGTCCTCGGTCGAGGGCGCCGGGCCCTCCTCCTCGCGTTGCGGGGCGTCCGAAACCTCTGCGCTCGCGGCCACCGCGCGTTTGCGCTTGCGCGCCTTGCTCTCCGCGTGGTCCATGGCGGCGGCGAGCGACGCGCCCTCGAGCGCCATGTCACTGTCCTGCCGCTCCGCCTCGACCTCCGCCTCCGAAGGAAACGCGTCACTCACCATGGATGCGGCATCCGCGACGCCGGGGGCCTCGGCGGCCTTCCCCGTGTCTTGCTGCTTCCCCTGCTTACGCTTGGCCATCGGGCTCCTCGTTCACCTGCTGGGGTTCCAGATTGTGGTTGTCATGCACGTCGACAGCCGCTTCCTCAACGGAGACAGCCGCTTCCTCAACGGAGACAGCCGTTTCCGCGATGACAGACGCCTCGGCCTCTGCCGCCTCTGCGTTTCGAGGAAGCTCCTCCTCCGCTGTCGCCTCGACCGCCGCGGCCCTGTCGGCCTCTCCGTCGGAGGTGGTGCTGAGCTGACGCGCGCGGCGCAAGACCTCGTCGCTGGTGGACGAGGCGCGGGCCACGAAGAAGGTCTCCGAAACGGGGTCTTGCAGCACCCGAATGGCCTTGAGTTTCGCGAGTTCGAGCACCGCCAACAAGGTGACCACCACCTGGTGGCGAAGCTCCACCAGCGGGAGCGTAAAATCGATGATGCTGTCGAAGCGAAAGCTCCCCTCGCCGGCCTCCAGCTTGTCGATGAGCTGGTTGATCCGCTGGGCCACCGACATGCGATCGATGACCACGTCGTGGGTGTGCTCGACGGGAGCGTCCTTGAGCAGATCCGCGAAGTGCTCGATGAGTTTCCAGGGAGAGTGCTCGGCCAGCACCTCCGGTCCCTTCTCGATGCTGACCGGCATGCCCCGTCCGAACACGTTTTTGCCTTCGATCGGGCGGTTGCCCAGCTGTTCCGCCGCGTCCTTGTACTTCTGGTACTCCAACAGCCGCCGAATCAACTCCTCTTTGGGATCACCAGACTCCTCCGCATCGTCGGCTTGCACATCGAGGGGCTCCGGGGCCGGCACCAGCTCGCGGGACTTGAGGTACGCCAGGGTGGCCGCCATCACCAGGTACTCGGCCGCAACCTCGACGGAGAGCGACTGCATGAGGTCGAGGTATTCGAGGTACTTTTCGGTGACGAAGGCGATGGGAATGTCGAGAATGTCGATTTCGTGGCTCTTGCAGAGGAAGAGCAACAGATCGAGGGGTCCCTCGAACTCCGGCAGGACCACCCGGTACGTGAGGTTGTCCGGGATCTCGGGCCCCTGACCTTCGGGCGCAGGGGCGCGTTCGCGCCCCGAGGGCGTGTTGGCCACCTCTGAGGTGTCCGCCGCTTCACTCATGCCGCCAACAAACCGTGAATCAACCGCAGCCAGTAATCGTAAAGATGAAACGCGGGCGTGAACCACAGGGACAAAAGCCCCGTGAACATCAGGCCCAAGAGCACCAACATGCCCCAGCGCTGCAAGAAGTCCACAATCCCCTGAAGAGAGGGCGGCAGGAACCAGGCCAGTACGGCTCCCCCGTCCAGCGGCGGGATCGGCAAGAGATTGAAGACCATCAACACGAAGTTGAGGCGGATCAGGTGCTCTTCCACGACGAGCAGCAGGGAATTGCTGGCAACGCCCACCCTCACCAAAACCACCATCACGAGCGAGCTCACCACCATGAGCACGAGGTTCATGGCCGGCCCCGCTATCGCGACGAACATGTGGCCCGTGGCGCGGGAGAACCGCCGGGTGTAGGCGGCCGTGTTGGTTTGGACCGGCTTGCCCCAACCCAGCAGGGGAAACGACGAAAACATCGCCACGAGCGGGAAGACGATGGTGCCCATCAGGTCGGCGTGGCGCAGGGGGTTCAGCGTCAGCCGCCCCTGGGACCGGGGCAGCGGGTCGCCCAAACGGGACGCCACCAGCGCGTGGCCGTATTCATGGACCGCTATGCTGAGGATCAGCGCAATCAAAAACAAAATTGCGCGCTGCACCAAGTCTGGAGAAATACTGCCCACGAATCGCCTGCCGGGAAAATGTCTGCCCGGTATAGCCGAGCCCCATGAGGATCTCAACGATCAGGGCCCCCGGGCTCCCGTTTCGCGCGGCGCCGCGCGCAAGTCTGCAAGAAGCCTACAAAAACCCACCTACAACGCAGTGCGAGCGGCGGCCTCACGACCGAGGATGGAATTTGTCGTAGACACGGCGCAGGTGGCTGCGAGACACGTGCGTATAGATCTCGGTCGTGCCGATGTCGGCGTGACCCAGCATGGCCTGGACCGAGCGCAGGTCGGCCCCCCTCTCCACGAGGTGGGTGGCAAAGGAGTGCCGCAGCTTGTGGGGCGAGATCGGGCGGGTGATGCCGGCGGCCAGAGCATACTGGTTGAGCTGCTTCCAAAAGGCCTGCCGTGTGAGGGGGCGGCCGAGGCGCGAAAGGAACAGGAACTCGGCCATGCGCTGATTGGGAGCCCGCGTGACCAGCGAGAGGCGAGCCCCTTCGAGATACATCCGAAGCAGGATCACCGCGGCCTGCCCCAAGGGCACCAGACGCTCCTTGCTGCCCTTGCCCATCGTCCGCAAGTACCCGGCGAGCAGGTTGAGGTCGCCGAGCTTCAGCTTGACGAGCTCCGAGACACGCAGCCCCGTGGCGTAGAGGGTCTCGAGCATCGCGGCGTCTCGGAGTCCCAAAGGATGGCTGCGGTCGGGGGCGGCGAGCAGCGCCTCCACCTCGGGGGAGGTTAGAAACGAAGGCAGCTTTCGCCCGAAGCGCGGCAGGTCAAGATTCTCGGTGGGATCGTTCGCCAGGAGGCGTTCATCCTTCAAAAACCGAAAGAACTGCCTGAGCGCAATGAGCTTGCGCGCCTGGGAGCGCGCGCCGATGGAGGTCTCCGTCAGCTGGGCCACGAAGTCGAGCACGTCGAGGGGTGTGATGGCTTCGACGCCCGCCGTCTTCCGTTCGACCAGGAACGCGATGAAGCTCCCCACGTCTTGGCCGTACGCCCCCACCGTGGCAGGCGCGAGCCTCCGTTCCACCTTGAGGTGGTCGAGAAACATCTGAAGTGCGCTGTCCATGCCGAATCGTGTCCTGGGACCATGCTCGCCGGCGCACACCTGCCACGCAAGTTCGCACACCCTGAAACGCACGCCCGCCGTCTTCGCCCGACCGGTGGCGCCCCGCGCCGAGACATGACAAGGTCCAAAGGCCCGCACCCCTCCCCTCGAGCCAAGGAGCAGCCATGTACCCGCCCCGCATCACACGCCACGCTGCCATCCGCCGCTGGGCCCTCCGCCTGACCTCGCTTGCCGCCCTCTGGGTGTGCCTTGCGGCCGGCGCCCGGGCCACGTGGGCACAGGGGGGACCTTCCGTCTTTCCCACCCTGCTGGACCTGCACCAGGTCAAGCCAGGGACTTGGGCCGAATACGGCCTCAGCGTGGGCGGAAACCAGATGAAGCAGCGGCTCGCCGTGGTGGCGCGTGATGAAAAGACCACCACGCTCGAGATGACGGTGGAGGGGGGCCCCATGGCGGCCATGGGGCGCATGATCCTGCAGCTCGCGCTGCCCCGCGACCCGAAGCTCGAGGGGCGCCCCTCGGCTGTAGTGGTACAGGTGGGAGCCAACGCGCCCATGCAAATGCCCACGAATCACCCGATGGCGCCGAAAGAGTCCTTCAAGCCCCTGGATCCGAAGACGCTCTCGACCAAGGCCGAAACCGTGAAGGTGCCAGGCGGCACCTTCAAAGCCCTCAAGCACGTGCAAACGCAAGGCGACCAAGAGGCCACCACGTGGCTCTCCGAGAAAGCGGCGCCGCTCGGTCTCGTCAAGATGGAAAGCAAGACCCAGATGGGCCCCGCTACGGTGGAATTGCTCAAGCAGGGCCATGACGCCAAGTCGTCGCTGAGCGGCAAGCCCCTGCCCTTCGACCAGAACCAGTTCATGCAGCAGCTCATGTCGGGCATGTCAGGCAAGAAGAAATGAGCACACCGACGGCCAAAACCAGCGACGACGCCGTTCGGCTGGCCTACGACGACCAAGGAGAAGGCCCGGCGGTCCTTCTGCTGCATGCGTTTCCCTTCGATAGGCGCTTCTGGATAGCCATCACCCCGGCACTCGTGAAGGCGGGGTTTCGCGTGATCAGCCCCGACCTGCGGGGCTTCGGAGAGTCTCCACGGTTGACGGGGACCCACACCGTGGCGGATCACGCGCGGGACGTGGCGCGGTTCATCGAGACCCTGGGGATCGCCCCGGCGGCGGTGGTGGGCTTGTCCATGGGCGGTTACGTGGCGCTCGCGCTTGCGGCGAACCACCCTCGGCTCGTGTCTGCTTTGGTGCTCGCCGACACGAAGGCTGCGGCCGACTCGGATGCCGCCCGCCAAGGTCGAGACCAAGCGATCGAGTTGGTCAACGCTCGGGGCGTGGCGCCCTTCGCGGACGGCATGCTGACCCGGCTCGTGGCCCCCGAGACGCCGCCCGACGTCATGAGATCCATCCGCCGCCTCATGAACCAGCCTGCACAGACCGTCGTGGCCACGCTGGCGGCCCTGCGGGACCGCCCGGATCGACGCGTCGATCTGCCAGCTATCTTGGTGCCCACCCTGGTCATCGCGGGTGCGCTCGATACCCTTTCGACGCCGGAAGAGAACCGCTCGATGGCCGAAGCGCTTCCGAACACCGTCCTGCAGCAACTACCCGACGTGGGGCACCTGCCGAACCTCGAGCACCCCGCGTGCTTCGCGGCCGCTCTGGTGGCATTCCTCCAGCGCCGGTGAGGGCCGCCCCTCACGGCCGCCGGCCACAGGCGGTCGACGAAGTCACGGGCCATTTGCCATGCGCACCCGCGCGCTCTGGACTAAACTTCAAAGCGACATGTTCGGACTGCCGCTCGGCATTCTCTCCACCGTGGGACAGGCACCCGAGCCCGGTTCCCTGCGGCCGCGGGTTCACCTGCGCCGCTTCGCCGGACCATCGGCCTACGTGGGCAAGATGCAGCCCCTGCGGATCGCCCACCTCACCGATCAGCACGTCGGGCGCATGACCCCGTTCGCCGTGCAGGTCGAGGCCGTGACCCGCGCTACCGCCGAAAACCCGGACCTGGTCGTGCTCACGGGCGACTTCGTCTGCCACAGCCAGCTTTACCTCGACCAGCTCAGCGAGCTCATGGGGCTGTTCAAGGTGCCGGTCATGGCCGTGCTCGGCAATCACGACCACTGGTCGGGCGCGCCCGAAGTCAGGAAGAGCCTGCTGCGAGCCGGCGTGGAGGTGCTGTCCAACCAGAACACCCTGCTCACGCTGCGCAATCAACGACTGCAAGTGGTCGGACTCGACGACGCCTACACCGGCCACGCCGACAAGGACAAAGGGACCAAAGGACTTCGGCGGGACGTGCCCACGATCGCGCTGTCACACATCGCCGAGGAGGCCGACGGTCTTTGGCAGCGAGGGGTGCCGTTCGTGCTCTCGGGACACACCCATGGCGGCCAGGTCACCGTGGCGAAACTCCACGAGCTCGCTTTGGGGCGCCTGTTCGGCCACAAGTACGTACACGGCCTCTACGGCAGCCGCGGTCCTCGGGGCGAAGACGACGTCCATGGCGCGGTCTACGTGGGCGCTGGCATCGGTGCCGCCGTGATGCCGTTTCGGGTAGGCGACCGGGGGCGCCGCGAGGTCACCATCTTCGAGCTCGGCATCTCCCCCGGCAGCTTCGTCGAACATCACGGGGAACAAAAGCCCCTCGAGGGGCGGCGGCCCTCCCTCGCGGTCCAGGCCAAACGGGCCCGGCAGGTGGTTCTCAAGCGCGAGAGGCGGGAGAGGCGGCTCAAGGCCTAGGGCCGCCGCAGGGCCGGCCCGCCCAGCGTGGCATCTGCGTTCTCCCGCACGCACGCGGCCCCTTCCCGAGCCGCCTGGTTGCGGCTATGTTCCGCCGCATGTCCGAGTTTCTGAAAGACCTGAAGCGAACGCACGACTGTGGTGCCCTGCGGGCCTCCGACGACGGCCAGCGGGTGAATCTCTTCGGGTGGGTGAGCAACCGCCGGGATCACGGTGGCTGCGTCTTCATCGATCTGCGGGACCGGGGCGGCATCACGCAGGTGGTGTTCGAGCCGACGTATGACGCAGAAGCGCATCGCCTTTCGGGAGAGCTCCGCTCCGAGTACTGCATCGGCCTTTCGGGCATCGTGCGCAGCCGCGGGGGGGCCAACAACCCCAACTTGCCCACCGGCGAGATCGAAGTTCACTGCGACAAGCTCACCATCTTCTCGAAGTCCGAGACGCCTCCCTTCGAGATCGCGGACGGTATCACGACGAACGAGAACATCCGGCTCAAGCACCGCGCGCTCGATCTGCGCCGCCCCGGCCTGCAGAAGAACTTCATCGTTCGGTCCAAGATCTATCAGACGGCCCGCAACACCCTCGCGAAGCACAGTTTTCTCGAGATCGAAACGCCGTTCATGGTCAAGTACACGCCCGGAGGCGCACGCAACTTCCTCGTGCCGTCACGCCTCAACCCAGGCAGCTTCTACGCGCTCGCAGAATCGCCGCAGATCTTCAAGCAGCTATTCATGGTCTCGGGGTTCGATCGCTATTTCCAAATCGTCCGCTGCTTCCGTGACGAAGATTTACGTCAGGATCGACAGCCCGAGTTTACACAGATCGACCTCGAGATGAGCTTCGTCAACGAGGTCGACGTGCAGACCGTCATCGAGGACCTGGTCGCGAATCTCTGGAAGGACGTTCTCGGCATCGAGGTACCTCGTCCGTTCGCCCGCATGCCCTACCCAGAAGCGATGTCGAAGTACGGCAGCGACAAGCCGGATCTGCGCTTCGACTTGCCTCTCACCGATGTGACCTCTGCCGTGCGCGCGACCGACGGGGGCGGCATCGCCATGTTCAAGACCGCCCTCGAGGCCAAACGCCCCGCCACCGATCCCGCCGTGGTGAAGCTGTGGCGTTTGCCCGCCGAGCAGGCCAACAAGCTCTCACGCACCGAGGTCGACAAGCTCGAAGAGTTCGTGAAGGGATTCGGGGCCAAGGGATTGGCCCGGGCACGCCTTGGTGAAGGCGGCGCCTGGACGCAGACGCCTCTCAAGACCGTGAGCGACGACCTTCGGCTGCAGATCAACGCGGCCGCTGGCGCAACCGACGGGGATTTGCTCTTCTTCCAGTTCGGCTCGCGCAAGCTGGCGAACACCGTGCTCGGAGCGCTTCGCCTTCACCTGGCCGAAAAGATGGGGCTCATTCCGGACAAGGTCTGGAAGTTCTGCTGGATCACCGAATTCCCTCTCTTCGAGGGCAGCGACGACGGCCGCCTGGTGGCAGCCCACCACCCCTTCACCTCGCCCGTGGAGGAAGACCTGCCGCGGCTCGAGTCGGATCCGGCCTCCGTGCGCGCCCGCGCTTACGATCTGGTGCTCAACGGCAACGAGATCGCAGGCGGGTCCATCCGTATCCACCAGGCTGACGTGCAGGCCCGCGTCTTTCGGGCCTTGGGCCTGTCCGACGAGGATGCTCAGCAGAAGTTTGGGTTCCTCCTGGACGCGTTCCGCTACGGCCCTCCTCCGCACGGCGGCATCGCCGCGGGCCTCGACCGCCTCGCCATGCTCATGTGCGGAGCTGAATCGCTGCGCGACGTGATCGCGTTCCCCAAGACGCAAAAGGGCACCGATTTGTGTACGGACGCGCCTTCGCAGGTATCTAATAAGCAGCTCGAAGAGCTTCACATCGCGCTGCGTACCTCCTGAACCTCGGGCGGGAGCGGCGTCTGACCCGATGACCCACGCCGCTCCTTCTCCGCACTCACTCGCTTCCGCCGATCGCGCCCAGCTCCTGGCGCGGTTGGCCCGCGAGCGCTTCGACGTTGTCATCGTGGGAGGGGGGGCCACAGGAGCGGCCTCGGCCCGAGACGCGGCCCTGCGAGGCCTCAAGACGGCGCTCGTCGAGCGGGGAGACTTCGCTTCGCAAACCTCGTCCGCCTCGTCGCAGCTCATTCACGGGGGCATCCGCTACCTGCAATACGGCAACTTCGGCCTGGTCTTCGAGGGCCTTGCGGAACGGCGCCGGCTCATGCGGGCGGCCCCGCATCTCTGCCGGCCCGTGGATTTCGTGTTCCCGGGCTATGCCGGTACGAAGCCGTCCCTGGGTACGATCGGACTCGGCATTCGCCTTTACAACTTGCTCGCGCTCGGCCGGCCGCCGAGCAAACGCGAACGACTGTCCCCCGAACGCCTCGGGTCGTTGGCGCCCCGGCTCCGCCGCGACGGCCTGCAAGGTGCCCAGGTCTACCAGGACTGCCAAACCGACGACGCCCGCCTGGTCCTGGAGAACGTTCTTGATGCCGAGAGCGCAGGCGCCGTATGCCTGAACCACGTGGAGGCCTCCCCGTGGCGACGCGACGAACGTGGGTTTTCGATTTCCGTTCGTGATCGCCTTCACGAGGGCGCGCCCTTCGAGGTGCACGGCCGTATGGTCGTCAACGCCACAGGCCCGTTTTCCGACGCCTACGCCGGCACCCGGAAGCTTCGCCCGACGCTTGGTGTCCACGTGGTGCTCCCCGCCGAGCGACTCCCCACGGCAGGCCGCGTGTTCGTGCTCAACGCACCCCGGGACGGCCGCCTGTTCTTCGTGATCCCGGCGGGTGCACGCACCTACGTCGGTACGACGGACACGGACTGGCAGCCCCCGCGGGACACGACCGAGCCCGGCAGGGGCGTGCACGCTCGTCGCAGCGACGTTGATTACCTGCTGGAGGCGGCCAACGCCGCCTTCCCCGAAGCACGGCTTACACACGCCGATGTGATTTCCACCTGGGCGGGGCTGCGGCCTCTGGTCGCGTCCCAGGACGACACCCCATCCGCCACGTCGCGGGAACACGAGATCGACTTCGAAGCCGGCGCCCTCACGATCACAGGGGGCAAGCTGACGACGATGCGGAAGATGGCCGAAGAGACTGTGGACCGGCTGGTGGCGTGGGGAGCGCGCCGCGGCCTCTCCGCGATTCCGCGAGCCTGCCGCACGCGCACGAGGGCACTGCCGGGCGGGGGGGCCTGGACCGCCTTGCCCGAGGCTCTGCCTGAGGAGGTCCGCACGCACCTGCATTTGCGTTATGGCTCCCGGGCCGAAGCCGTGGCCCGTTTGGCGCTGTCAGAACCCGACTTGGCGCAGCCCCTCACGCCCGACCTACCGGAACTCTGGGCGGAAGCCGTGTTCGCCATCGACCACGAGCGGGCCGAGACCGTCGAAGACGTACTGCGGCGCCGCCTCTCGATGTTTCGCTACGCACGTGACCAGGGCCTCGAGGCCGCCCCCCGCGTGGCCGCGCTGCTCGCAGCGAAAAAAGGGTCTTCGCCGCAGACCCAATCCGCCTGGATCGAAGCCTACGCGCGCGCCGTCGCCTCCACCCGTTCGTGGAAAGAGGAGTGACCCCGCCGGCGCCGCTCTCAGTCTCTCGCGCGCGGCAACGAAGGAAAGCTGACGGAGAACAGGGCGCCCCCCCCCGGAAGGTTGCTAGCCCGGATTCTCCCCCCGTGCTCCTCGACGATGGCGTACGTCACGGCCAGACCCAGCCCCGTGCCTTTGCCTTCGTCCTTCGTGGTGAAGAAGGGATCAAAGAGCTTCTCGAGGGCGGCCTCCGGTATCCCAGGGCCATCGTCGCGGAGTTCGAGCACGACGTCCTCCCCCTCGCAACGGGTGCTCACCTCCACGCGGCCACTGGCGCCAGGCCGCTGTGACACGATGGCGTCCACGCTGTTCGACAGCAAGTTGATGAGAATCTGCTCGAGCTGATTGGGGCTGCCCAGGATCGGGGGGAGGTTGGGCGCCAGGCTGGATACGATGGCCACGTCGCGGGCCCCGAATTTGTAGGGCGAAAAGCGTAGCGATTCGGAGATGACGTCGTTGAGGTTGACGGGCCCTCGGACGGTGGCAGGCCCCTGCCGCGCGAATCTCAGCAAGGATTGAACGATGGCCTTGCACCGCAGCGCCATCTTCTCGATCTCGGCCAAGTACTCCGTTCTCTCGTCGTCCGTGATATCGGGGCGCTGGAGGATTTGCGTGAACGCAAGAATGCCCCCGAGGGGGTTGTTGATCTCGTGCGCCACCCCTCCCGCCAACCTCCCGATCGCTGCGAGCTTCTCCGCATGGCTCAACTGCCGCGCAAGGTTGCGTTCCTCGGTCACGTCTCGATAGCGGCAAATGCTGAGGGGCTCGTCGGCGTCCTCGAACGGGTAGGTATGGATGCGGTAAGTCCGTCCGTTTTCCGATTCAATCTCGGCAATACGAGCTGCCCCGTCTCGGCGTGCACGCTCGACGGGGCAGCTTGCGCACGGCCCCTCGCGCGCACCGGGAAAAGCACGGGAGGATTCGGCCCGCAACTCGTGGCAGCGGCGCCCCACCACGGCTTGCACCGGTGCCCCCAGGTCATCTGCGAGCGCAAGGTTCGCTCGACGAACCACGTACTGAGCATCGATGATCATCAAGGGCTCGCTGATGGCATCGAAAGTCCGCTCCCACTGGCGCTTGGCCACGGAAACCAGAACCATGGTGCGATCGTCGAGCTCGGGTTTGGGCGTTTGCGTCATGGGCGAACGGGGGCCCGCAGAGTGCCTCGGCAGGCGCAGCGACAACTTGACCGTCAGTATGTGCGATTTTCCTTTCTCACGTGCGAAAACCGTTGCGCACCCGACCGGTCCTCCCTCGGCTCGCAGGCGTACAGTGCGAAGGCTCGTGCGCACCCAGGCCCAAAGTGAAGCGAGCAAAATCAGGCAGTTACGACGACAGCACCCGTGGCATGCTTAGTGCTAAGTCTCGGGATGCCTTCTGGGAGGAAGGGTTGAATGTCACAAGCACTGGCAACGACACAAACAAACAACAACAGCGTGGCGAACCCCAACAAAGCGCTGAAGATTTTGGCCAAGTCCGTCTACAAGGAGCTCCGCCAAAACGGTTACGAGCCCAAGCAGATCGTGGCCCTGGCCAGCGAGATCATCAGCCTGGTGACCTCGGACATCGACAAAGACGAAAGCTTCCGACTCGACTGATTCCACCCGAAACGCCCCGCAAGGGCGTTTTTTCGTTTGTGCCGCTCGCCGCGCAAGGCGCGAGCTGCGGCGGCCACGCTCCCGAACGCTTTCCCAGGCGTTCGGGATTTTTCGCTTTGAGTCCTGCAAGGCGATGCGGAGGCGCCGGAGATCGGCCGTGGACGATGGGAAGCGATCCGTGTAGAACACGCCTCTCCGATGGCCGTCCGTAAGCTTTCAGACCTCGACCTCACCGGTCGCCGGGTGTTCGTCCGCGTTGACTTCGACGTGCCATTGACCCCCGCGGGTGGGGTCGCCGACGGCACGCGCATCGACCAGGGATTGCCAACTCTTCGCCACCTGCTCGAGCTCGGATGCCGGGTGGTGTTGGGGGCGCACCTGGGCCGGGCGCACGGGCGTCCTGACCCCAAACTCACGATGGAGCCGGTGGCGGCCTATCTAGCCGCCGCTCTGCGGCGAGACGTCATGTTGACCGACGAGCCCGTGGGCGACGGCGCCAAAAAGGTGGTGGCCGACCTGCGCGAAGGAACGCTCGCCGTACTCGAAAACCTTCGCTTCGCCCCCGGTGAGCTTGCCAACGACGAGGGCTTCTCCCGTGCTCTGGCCGGATACGCCGACGTTTACGTCAACGACGCGTTCGGGGCCGCCCAGCACGCTCACGCCTCGACCGTAGGAATGGTTCGCCACTTCAGCGAGCGAGGCATGGGCCTGCTGATGGAGCGGGAGCTCCAGGTGCTGGGTCAGATGCGCGATGACGTCTACCGCCCCTCCTTCGCGGTACTGGGAGGGGCTCACGTCGGTGAAAAGCTGGCATTGCTCGAGGGCTTGCTCGATCGCATTGACGCCGTGTACGTCGGAGGCGCTTTGGCAAACACCTTCCTGCGTGCGCGCGGCGCCGAGCTCGGTCGTTCCTTGCGCGACGATGACAAGCTTGCCACCGCCCGGGTCGTGTTGAAAAAGGCCGATGATCGGGGTGTACATGTTCATTTGCCGCGGGACTTCGTGGCCGCGGCGGGCGTTCGCAGCGACGACGGGCGGGTGGTGCCAGCGCTCGAGGTGCCGGAAGACCTGGCCGCGCTCGACATTGGACCCGAGACGCGACGCCGCTACGCCGAAGACCTGGCCCGGGCACGCACGGTGTTCTGGAACGGCCCCATGGGGGCCTTCGAGCACGCACCCTTCGCCGAAGGCACGTTCGAGGTCGCCCGAGCAATCTCCCGCACGGTGGGCTCGTTGACCGTGGTCAGCGGAGGGGACACGGCTCTCGCGGTGCGGCGTGCAGGTGTGGTGGACAAGCTTTCGCTCGTCTCCACGGGAGGGGGCGCGACCCTCCGCTACCTCGAACGCAAGCCCATCCCGGCGCTGGACGCGCTCGGCCTCTGACCCGCCGGAGGAAGTCTGAAGGAAGCGCTCCCGGTAGGCCTTGCTTTTCAGGTGCGGCGCATTCGCCCAAGATGCGCTAAACAAGGGGCCGCCCGAGGGCGCCCCGTGACCCACCCCGCGCTTCCGGCCCGACCGATTTCGTCCACCGCCCAAAAGGAAAGTCGACCCGAACGATGAGCACTCCCCGCGTACGTCCCTTCTTCTGTGGAAACTGGAAGCTGTTCGGCACGTTGGCCGACTCCGTGGCGTTGGCCTCCGGCGTGCGCGACGGCGTGGCTGGCGTAGGCGGCGTCGACGTGGGCGTGGCGCCGGGCTTCCTCGCGCTGCGTACCGTGGTGGAAGCGTTGCAGGGCAGCGGCCTGAAGGTGGCCGCCCAAAACGGGTACTGGGAAGAAAAAGGCGCCTTCACGGGCGAGGCCTCCATGGGCCAAATCGCCGATGCCGGCGCGGGCTGCGTGATCATCGGCCATTCCGAGCGCCGCACCCTGTTCGGCGAGACCGATCAGATGGTGAACAGAAAAACGAAGGCAGCGCTCACCAAGGGCCTGCAGCCGATCGTGTGCGTGGGCGAAACCCTCGAAGAGCGCGACGGCAACAAAACGCTCGACGTGGTGGGTCGCCAGGTGGATGCCGCCTTCGCTGACATCGCCCCCACCGAGATCGTCAAGTGCGTGGTGGCCTATGAGCCCGTCTGGGCGATCGGAACGGGACGAAACGCCACGCCGGAACAGGCCGTGGAAGTCCACCAGTTCATTCGCCAGCGGCTGTCGACCCTCATCGGCGACAAGGCTCTTCAGTTTTGCATCCAGTACGGTGGCAGCGTAAAGCCCGAGAACGTGGCGAGCCTGCTGTCGCAGCCCGAGATCAACGGGGCCCTCGTCGGGGGCGCCTCCTTGACCGTGGCTTCTTTCGTCGACTTGGTGAAAAAGGGCACAGAGGCATGTTCACGGTCCTAACGATTCTTCACGTCTTCATCTGCTTGTTCTTGATCCTGGTCGTGCTGTTGCAGGCCGGCAAGGGTGGCGGTATGGGCATCGGCTTCGGCAGCGCCACCAGCCAAACGGTGTTCGGTGGATCGGGAGCGGGAAACTTCCTGTCGCGCATGACCGCAGTCGTGGCGACTCTGTTCATCGTCAATTCTCTGGCGCTGGCGTACCTGTCTACCCAACGGGACTCCCCGCGGCTGCGCGCCATTGCGGCTGAGAAACAGAAGGCCCAGGAAGCCGACGAGGCGGCCAAGGAAAAGCTCCTGAAGGACGTCGAGAAGGCCAAGTCGTCAGCCGCCTCCGAGGCAGCTGGCAACACGCCCGCCGAGAGCAACGAAGCCACGTCCGCTCCCGCTTCCGAGGCTCCGGTGGAAGGTCAAGCGCCCGCCGAGCCCCCTGCGCCCGCCGAGCCGCCAGCGCCCGAGGCGCCGCCTGCCGAGCCGGGTAGCAAGTAGCAACCCGAGCTTCGCTCGATGCCTCTTCCGGGCGCCGCCGTCGGCGTCCGGGAACAAAAACCTGCCGATCTTCGTGGTCGACCTGAAACGGAACCGCGACGGCGCGCATCCGATACGGGCCCGAAGGAAAGAACCACAAGATGAGCAGTGTTCCGTTTACCAAGGTGGAGGGGCTGGGAAACGACTTCGTGGTCGTAGATCTGCGTCCTGGCAAGCCTGCCGCGGAAGCACGTGACGCGGTGACCGCACCCTCCGCGGTGCGATCCATTTGCGACCGCCACTTCGGCGTCGGGGGCGACGGCGTCCTGGCCATCCTGCCGAGCGAGCAGGGCGACGCCCGCATGCGGGTACTCAACGCTGACGGCAGCGAGGCCGAGATGTGCGGCAACGGCATCCGGTGTGTCGCGAAGGTCTTGTTCGAGGACAACCCCGATCTCCGCAAGGACGTCTTGCGCATCGAGACGGGTGCCGGCGTGCTCGCGTGCGCCGTCGACGCCAAGGCGGCCGAGGTGAACACGGTAGCGGTCGAGATGGGCAAGCCCCGCCTGGCGCGCGCCGAGATTCCGATGGGCGGGACGGCGGGTGAGCTGGCCGTTCGGACCCGGATGTCGCTTGCCGACAAAGACTTCGTCTTCACGGCCGTGTCCATGGGCAATCCCCACGCCGTCATCTTCGTCGACGACCCTGCGGCCGACCTGCGCGCGATGGCGGCGACCTTCGGGCCTCGCATCGAAAACGCCCCGCTTTTCCCGAAACGAACCAACGTGGAGTTCGCCCGCGTGCGCGGCCAAGAAATCGACCTGGTGGTCTGGGAGCGAGGCTGCGGCATCACGCTGGCTTGCGGTACCGGCGCCTGCGCCACGGCAGTGGCCGCGTACCTCGAAGGACGGCTGCCGGCAAACCAGGAGGTCCCGGTACACCTCCCTGGGGGAACTCTCTTTATTCGGGTCGACACGGCACCGCAAGACCGGGACACGACCGCCGACCTTGCGCCTCGCGGCGTGCGTATGCGAGGCCCCGCCCGCCGGGTGTTCAACGCCACGTTGCCGTTGCCGGTTGTGAGGTGAATGCACGCACCTTGCCGTGGCTGCCGTCCTGGGTGTCTCACCCGGACCGAGAACCCAGAGAACAAAAAGGAAGCGAACCTTCCGACCAGTCTCAGGATCTGTTCGATTTTTTCGATGTAACCCAAGAAATTTGCTCTTTGTGGCCGTGCTCCTCGACGGCTACGATCGGTAGAAAAACTCACACCCACTTACCCGACCGGAGGCTGAGGCCACAATGAAGTCCACTGGCACCCCCCCTAAATCTCGTCACGCCGTTTGGAGCATCGCCGGGTTCGCCCTGGGCGCAGCGCTCACGGTTGCAGGCGCTTCCGCCGTGACCGCCTGCGTGGCGGCTGGTGAATGTACCGACGACTGCGCAGAGGGCAGCGGCTCAGGCGGTGGCGGCGGCAACGCCAGCGGCGGCAAGGGCGGTGGCGGTGGCTCGGGTGGCGGTTCGGGAGGTTCTGGCGGCAGCAGTGGTGGCTCGGGCGGCGCAAGCGGCGGGTCCGGAGGCGGCGCGATCACGCTGCCGAATCTCCTCGAGACAGCCGTCGCTGACTGCGAGTTTCAGACGGTGAAGGAAGTGGAAGAGAAGCTGCTTGTGCCGCAATGCGGCAACTGCCATTTCCGAAACAGCCCGATCGCGAAAACAGATCTCAAAACCGCAAAAATTTACGAGCGCCTGTTTGACAAGGCTCCACAGGACAAGTGCAAAGAGGACAAGCTCCTCGACCCTGAGGCGACCGAGAAGAGCGTACTGCTCGTCAAGCTCGACAGCGACCCGAAGTGCTCGAATGGAGAGGACGGGGGTGACAAAATGCCTCCGCAGGCGTTTACCGAGGCCCAAAAAACTTGCCTGACCGAGTACGTGAAGGCGATAGCTGCGGCCGCTAAACCGTAGGCCCGCAGGTCCCGAGTCAAAACAGCGTCCCCTGCGCGCCGCCCTTGGGCGCAGGGGGAGGCAGCTCGAGATGTTCGTACGCGCGGCGGGCCGCCATGCGGCCCTGCCTTGTGCGAGTGAGAAAGCCCTCCTGGATGAGATAGGGCTCGTAGACGTACTCGAGGGTGTCGCGGTCCTCGGCGAGCGCCGCGGCAAGTGATTCCACCCCCACGGGGCCTCCGTCGAAGCGCTCGATGATCGTGTGCAGCAGGCGGCGATCGCCGGCATCCAGGCCCGCCCGGTCGATTTCGAGGCGGAAGAGGGCATAGTCCGCTGCGCTGGCCGTAATGCGACCGTCGCCCCGGACCTCGGCGAAGTCACGCACGCGGTGCAAGAGCCGATTGGCGATGCGAGGTGTGCCGCGCGCGCGCCGCCCGAGCTCGGCAGCGCCGTCGTCATCGATCGGAATGCCGAGGATGCGCGCCGAGCGCAGCACGATGGCCATGAGTTCGTCCGGGTCGTAGTAGCTGAACCGCTCGACGATGCCAAACCGCGACAAGAGCGGCGACGTGAGTTGCCCCGTGCGGGTGGTGGCGCCCACGAGCGTGAACTTTTCGAGAGGCACCGTGATGGCGCTGGCGCCTGCCCCGGTGCCGGTGACGATCTCGATTTTGTAGTCTTCCATGGCCGGGTACAGGCTCTCTTCAATCACCGGAGACAAGCGGTGAATCTCGTCGATGAAGAGCACGTCTCCCCGCCCGAGCGACGTGAGAATGCCTGCCAAATCGCCCTTACGCTCGAGAGAGGGTCCCGAGGTTACGCGGGCCTCGGTCCCCATCTCGTGAGCGATGACGTGGGCCAAGGTGGTCTTGCCTAGACCCGGCGGCCCCGAAAGCAGCACGTGGTCGAGCACGTCGCTGCGCCGCTTGGCGGCCTCGACATAGACGTGAAGGTTCTCGGCCACCTTGCGCTGCCCCACGAACTCGTCGAACGACTGGGGCCGGAGCGCAAGCTCCTCACGTTGTTCCTCGTCGGACGAGTCCGCGCCGTCAGGCGAGATCATCCGCGCCGTGCCCGCAGCCGCCGCCGAGGGCATCGGGGGCTCGACCGATGAGGGTTCACCGTCGTCGTGTTTGCGCCTCGCCATGTGCCTGCGAGATTACGCCGTCCGGGGGGCCTTGGCTCAGCCTTTTCTCAGCAGCGCCAGCGCGTCTTTGATGAGATCGGGCGTGGTCTTGGCCGCGTCGAGGCGCGGAAGCACCGGCCCAATCTCTGCGGCCGTGAAGCCAAGCGCCAGGAGCGCACCTTGGACCTCGCTGACGGGCCCCACCGGTGCGGCAAGCGGCGAGGCGAAGCTTGCCCCTGCCCCCGTTGCCGACAGGCCAGAGCTGGCGGCGCCAATGCGATCCCGCAGCTCCACACACAAACGCTCGGCGATCTTCTTGCCGATGCCCTTGACCTGCGTGAGGCGCTTGACGTCGCTCGCCGTCACCGCGCGCACCAACTCACCAAGTTCGATGTGCGAGAGAATGGCGATCGCAACCCGCGGCCCCACCCCTTGTACGGAGATGAGCGTCTCGAACAAACGTCGCTCCTGGGCGTCGGGAAAGCCGAAGAGCTGATACGGACTGTCTTGCGAGGCGTGGGTGTAAACGTGCAGCTTGGCTTCCTTGTCGCGGTCCGAAGGCAGCCCCCGAAGCGCCCGTGCCGTGACCGTCACCAGATAGCCCACGCCCCCCACGTCCAGGATCACCTGGTCGGCGTTGCGTTCGATGACCAGGCCCCTCAAGAACGCGATCACGACCGCTCCCTCTTGCCCGTGGTCCCCTTCATAGCCCCGGAGCGCGAGGCGGCGCGCGTCCGTGCTGGGCCAGGCACCTTTGTCGCAAAGTCCACGCTGCGCGCGTGACAGAGAGCAATGGCCAGGGCGTCGGCCGCATCGGGTTCTGGGTCACGCCGCAACCCAAGGAGCGCTCTCACCAGATAGCTGACCTGGGTCTTGGTGGCCCGCCCACTGCCCACGATGGTGTTTTTGACCTTGGCGGGAGCATAACCCGTCACCGACAGGCCGGCCTGCGCGGCCACGAAGATGGAAACCCCGCGGGCTTCCCCGAGCGCCAACGTGGATTGCACGTTTTTCCCGTAAAAGGCCTCTTCGAGAGCCACCGCGTGGGGCCGCAGCTCGTCGATGAGCTCACGCAGACTCTGCCCGATGAGGCCGAGCCGCTCCAGGCGATCCCGCGACGCGGGCGCGGCGATCACCCCACATTCCACGTAGGCCACTCGCCCCGGGCCTACGCGCTCGACCACCCCGTAGCCCATACGCAACGTACCCGGGTCGATGCCGAGGATCCGCAAAGATGCCTCGGGCTCCCGAGCGACGCGACCGGGGGCCCTGGAGGACGCCATCGTTTTTCGCGCCACGGAGGCGGTCATGCCTGCGCGCTCCGGCGCGCATCCCGCACGAGGTCCCGGAGGTCTTCGGCGGACCGCCGACGAGGTCCATCAAGTTGCATACCCCCCTTTCCATATCAGTTTCCGGCGGTGACCGGAAATCGCCCTGTGCGCTCGTCACCACCCGGGCGTGGGAGGCTGAGGCCTGTCGCTCCACAAAAGGGCGCGATCGCAGGGATCGTCGGGGGGCACCCTCACGGTGCTGCGGCCGTTCCAGGCGCTGGCACTCATGTCGACCCAGGCGCCGTAGTGCGAGGCCACCTTTCCGTCGGGGGCCCGGAGGGTGAGCGCTTCGGCCGCGTTCGACAGGCCATCACGCCCCAAGCGTCCGGGAACTCTCACGAGGGGGATGCCGGGCGCGGGCTCAGGGTCGGCGCCGGGCCCCTCGACGAAGCCCTCCGCCACCACCACCACCCGCCCGCCGGAGGGCACGACCAGGTCGGGTAGCGGGTCGGCGCCGGCCCCGTCCTCGAGGGAAAAGCCTGCCAGAGACAATGAGGCGGCCCCCGCGTTCAAGAGCTCGACGAACTCTTGCGTGTACTCCGAGCCAGCCGGGTTGGCGAGGATCTCCGTGATGACGAGCGCACCTCGGGCCACCGGTGCCACGAGAGCCAGGGGCGGCGACAGGGTGACGCGCCCCTGGGCATCCTCCGCCCGCGCGGACACGTGGAGCGGCCCACCAGGAAGAAACCCGGGCAACGTCGCGATCGCCTCCCACGCGCCGTCGGCCCGCGCGCGCCCTGGCACCTCGACGACCGGCACGCCGGCATCGGCGCCTGCTTCGGGGGAGAACACGAAGGTCACGGTGGCGGGCTCGTTGACCCGCGCGCTCACGTGAACGCAGCCCTCGGGACCGCGGGACACCCCGTCGCCCTCGAGCACGGGTAACGCGACCGCGGGAGGTTGCCCATCATCCAGCGCTTGCGGGGCCAGGGGCGGCCCCTCGAGCCCCTTCGTACCCACCGCCCCGGTGGTAGACGTCTCGAAGCCAGGGCCGCTGCGCTCGTCGCCAAGCTCGGCGTCGGGGACGCAGCCGATGGACAACATCTGCAGCCCCATGCCCACGACGACGAAGCACCCGCTCGAAGGAAATTTGCTTGTCCACATCACGAAGGTCTTGTCGGCACTGGCAGGTCGGAAGTTGCGGCTTTTCAGCGCTGGTCCGCTCCCCTCGCGGCACCGCTTGAGCAGCCCGTCGGAAGACTGCTAAACAGCCTGCGTGAACGAAGACTTGGTGCTGGCCTCTGCGTCGCCCCGGCGGCGGGAATTGCTCGAGCGGGTGGGCTTACGGCTGCGGGTCGTGCCCTCCAACCTGGACGAAACACCCGTGCCCGGGGAGGCCCCGCGGGACTACGTGCAACGCGTGGCCCGGGAAAAGTGTCTTGCGTGCCTCGAGCCCGCCCTGCCCGTGCTCGCCGCCGACACCACGGTGATCCTCGATGGCCGCATCCTGGGCAAACCCGCCTCCGCCGACGAAGCGCAGAGCATGCTCACGCGCCTCGCAGGACGACGGCACGAGGTGACCACCGCGTACTGCGTGCGCCACAAAGATCGTCGCATCGAGCGGGCAGTCACCACCCAAGTCTCGTTCCGCTTGCTCGACCCCAACGAGGTCGAAGCTTACGTGGTGTGCAAAGAGTGGGACGGTAAAGCCGGCGGCTACGCCATCCAGGGCATTGCTGCGGCCTTCGTCACCGACGTGCGCGGCTCGATCACCAACGTCATCGGGCTGCCGCTTGCCGAGGTGATTGCCGATCTGCGGGCCCTCGATGCCTTGCCCACCTACCCCCCTCGTGCCTTCGGAGGCCCCTCGTGAGCCGCGCGGCGAGCTTGGCTGCCAACCTCGCGGCAGTGTGCGACCGCGTCGCCCGTGCGGAGGCACGCGCGGGCCGCGCGGCCGGCAGCGTCAAGTTGGTGGCCGTCAGCAAAAAGATGCCGGCAGCCGACGTGGTGGCGATGTTGGCGGCGGGACAAACCGCATTCGGCGAAAACTACGCCCAGGAGCTTCGTGACAAACGGCTCGATGTGGAATCCCTGCGCCTGGCCGCGGCGGTGACCGCGTCTCCCGCCTGGCACTTCATTGGCCCCTTGCAGACGAACAAGGCCAAGTACGTTGCTGGACTCGCCGCCTGCCTTCATTCACTCGACACGAGCGACCTGCTCGACGAGGTGAACCGCCGCGTGCCCGAGGGACAGGTCCAAAGCTGCCTCGTGCAAGTGAACGTGGCGCACGAGCCTCAGAAACGAGGCGTGCTGCCCGAGGCGCTGCCGGGGCTGCTCGCGCACTTCGCGCACTGCCCGCGTCTACGCTGTGACGGCTTCATGCTGATACCCCCCGCGAGCGACGATGCCGAAACCGCCCGCCCTCACTTCCGGGCGCTGCGCACCTTGCTCGAGCGCGAAGCCAGCGTGCCTCGCCCGGGCGTTCAGCTCCGGGAGCTCTCGATGGGCATGAGTCACGATCTCGACGTCGCGATCGAAGAGGGGGCGACCTTCGTCCGCGTGGGCACCGCGCTCTTCGGTCCCCGGACGTCGATCTGATAAGCTTTACCCTTCGATCCTCTCGCTTGCCCATGGCCGGCTCTCGACCCCCTCCGCTGGACCCAACGCCTGCGCTTGCCCGCAGCGCCAGCAGCTCGTTTGCGTTCGAGGGCGAGGTCCATGCCGCCACCGCCGGCGATAGCCTGGCCGAAGCGCTGTGGGCTGCAGGCATCTGGCAGCTCGGGCGCTCGCCCAAATACCACCGGCCCCGCGGCGCGTTTTGCTTTTCAGGCAGCTGTGGCACCTGCCTTCTGCGGGTGAACGGGCGGCCGAACGTGCGGGCGTGCATGGAACCCGTGAGTGCCGCGCTTCGCTGCGAGCGCCAAAACGCGTTCCCGGCCGCCGACGTGGATCTGCTGAGAGCGGCCGACTGGCTCTTTCCTCACGGGATGGACCACCACCACTTGATGACGGGCACGCGTGTGGGAAACGCCCTCTTCGTCAAGCTCGTGCGGGAAGTGGGAGGAACCGGCGTGGTGCCCGACGAGCCCGACCCACGCTTCGGCGCGACCGAGATCCTGCAGGTCGATGTGTGCGTCGTGGGTGCCGGACCTGCCGGCCTGTCATCGGCGGCTGCCGTGGCCGAGGGGCAAGCCGGAAGGCGCGTGCTTCTGCTCGACCAGCGAAGCGGGTCAGGCGGCTCCTGGCGTTCCGAGGCGGGCGGGCGGGCGCGGGCCGAAGCGGCGGAGCGGCGCTTGCGTGCCCTCGGCGTGGACGTGGCGCTGGCCAGCACGGTGTTTGGCTACTTCCCCGAGGATCACTTACCGGCGTCCTCACCAGCCTTCGACGGACCGCCTGGCGTTTTGGCCGTGCTGCGCCCCCAGCATGTCACCTTGGTGAGCGCGCGCCGCTTCGTGCTGGCCACGGGCAGCTACGAGCAGAATTTGGCCTTCCCCGGCAACGATCGGCCCGGGATCGTGGCGGCGCGCGCCTGCGGGCGCTTGCTCCTCGATCGCGGCATCGTTCCAGCCCGGCGGGTCACTCTGGTCATGGATCCCGCGGCCCCCTGGGACTACGGGGAGCGCCTGCGGGCTACGCTGGACGCGGCAGGCGTCACCACGGATACGGTGTCCCTCGCGCAGGCCCCGGCCCCGCGGAAACATCATGCGCTGGCCATCGTGGCGCGCCCCGCGCCGGCCTTCGAGTTGCCGCGACAGTTTGGGGTCGAGGTACAGCACGACCCGGCGCGCGGTGGGTTCTTCGCGGCGGTGGGCCCCGAGGGGCGCACTTCCGTGCCAGGGGTCTTCGTGGCGGGGGACGCCTGCGGCTACGTAGGTCCTGAATACGCCGAAGCCCACGGCCGCGCTGTTGGGCGCTGCGTGGGCTCGTCTTTGTGAGCCGCCTCAGCCGCGGCCGGGGCTACTCCATGACCTTGAGCAGTTCGACGTCGAAGACCAACATGCCCGCGGGGGCACCCGGCATGCCCTTGTAGGCAAGACCTTCGGGGATCCAAAAGCGGGTCTTTTCGCCTTCCACCATCAACTGCACGCCCTCCGTCCAGCCGGGGATGACACCGTCGAGCGGGAAGGTGGCAGGCTCGCCTCGCACCACCGAGCTGTCGAACATTTTTCCGTCGGTGGTCCACCCCGTGTAGTGAACGGACACCACGCTCTTGGCCTCGGGGTGCTTTTTGCCCGTTCCCTTCTGGAGAACCTTGTACGACAGCCCTGACTTCGTCTTTTTCGCGCCCTTCGATGGCTTCGCCACGTCCTCGGGAGGCTTGGGCGCCTCGGTAAGTCCCAGCAGCTCCACGTCAAAAACCAACATACCGGCGGGACGGCCCGGACGATTGTCGTAGGCCAGCTCGGCGGGAATCCAGAAGCGACGTTTTTCGCCCTTCACCATCAGCTGCAGGCCCTCGGTCCATCCCTTGATCACGCGATCGAGAGGGAACTTCGCAGGCTGGCCGCGCTTGACGGAGCTATCGAACATTTTACCGTCCGTGGTCCAGCCGGTGTAGTGCACCTCGACCGTGTCCGAGGGACCCGGCTTGACCTGGCCATCGCCGGGCGACAACACCTTCGAGGCCAGGCCCGAGGCGGTCTTCTCGGCGTCGGCGGGCGGAGCGGCCACGTCGGGCGGAGGGGGGATGTCGTCCGATGCGGGAGGGGGAGGCGGAGGAGGCGCCTCGACCGCTTTGGGCGCTTCGGCCATGGGGGGTTCCGCCTTTTGTTCTTTTTTGCACGCGGAGACGAGGGGCGCGAGGCCGAGTGCGAAAACGAGGAGACTGTTGCGTCGCATGGGTCTCGGCTTTACCAGCGGCCCCCAAAAAAAGCAAAGGCGGGGAAAGGTAGCCGTTTGGGGCCCGCGCACGCGCGAGGGGGTGCCAGTCATCCCTTTCCTCAAAGATGCCGGGACCGCGCTACAGTGAGGGAGTGTCGATTTGCTCCCGCGCGGTGGTGCGCCCTCGAGGCGCTTTTCAACTCGAACCTTTGTCCCGTTCGGCTTTTCGCTTCGCAGGCACGGTCATCCGGCCGCTGATGCCAAGACCCTGGGTGGGCTTGGCGTTGGCGGCACTCGCGAGCGTGCACTGCGCCGGGTCGCGGGGCGCGCCCCCCCCACCGCCAAACGTCGCCACCGAGAGCCCCGGCGTTGAGCCTCCCCGGTTCGAGCCAGGGCCCGCGCGCAGCGAAAAGCCGGAGAGCCGCTCGCCTTACGCGGGCACCCGGGGCGCGATCTTCGAGGCTGCCTGGTCGACCGTGCGTGACAAACACTACGACCCCGGCCTCGGCGGCCTCGACTGGACTGCCATGCGCAAGCGCTACGAGCCGATGGCGCTTCTTGCCCCTGACGAACCCACGTTTTACCGCGTACTGAACGACATGCTCGGCGAACTGAAGCAGTCGCACCTCAGCATCACGGGGCCAGGTGACGAAGCCGCTCCGGGCCCTGCAAGCCCCGCGGACGCGGCAACGGACACGTCGAACGGGGACCCGGGGTTGAGGGGAGATCCCGGCCTCACCATCCGGATCGTGGGGCCCGGCGAAGGCGAGGCGGTCATCACGGCGGTGCGGCCGGGGTCGTCTGCGGCCCGAGCGGGCTTGACCCCGGGCACGCTGGTCCTGCGCGTCGGGGGGCACGCCCTCGCCCACGTCAAACCGCCTCGGGCCCTGCGGCCCATCGAAAACCGCTTCTACGTGCGCCGGCTCGCGCGCCGAGCCCTGGAAGGCCCCGCCGGCTCGCCCGTGACCGTGACCGTCGAAACCCTGCAAGGCACTGCGAAGGACGTCGTGCTCAAGCGCGAGGCGCCCTCGGGCCCCGTCGTCCAGGTAGGAAATTTGGGCCCTCTTCGTCCCCAGGTCACGGTGCGACAGCTCGGTGACGTTGGCTATGTTGCGTTCAACTTGTTCCTGCTCGATCCCGTGCTTCAGGAGGTCACCCAAGCCATCGACCAGTTCCGGGCCCGAAAAGTGAAGGGTCTGATCCTGGATCTCCGCGGCAACCCCGGCGGCGTGGCGGCGATGGCGATTCCTCTCGCCCGCGCGGTGCTCGGCGAAAAAACCAGGCTTGGCACCCTTCATCATCGGGATCACGACGCCACCTTGGTGGTCGACAAGGCGCTCGACATGACCCCTTACCTCGGCCCCGTGGTGCTCCTCACGGACGAGGGCACGGCGTCCACCTCGGAGATCTTCGCAGCGGCGCTCCAGGAGGCAGGCCGGGCGAAGGTGGTGGGTTCCGTCACGTTGGGGCAAGCGCTGCCCTCCGTGATTGAAGCGCTTCCCGGGGGCGCGGTCTTGCAGTACGTGGTGGCAGACTTCAGAACACCCAAAGGCATCGCGCTCGAAGGCCGGGGCGTGATTCCGGATCGGCAGGTCCTCGAGACCCGGGCGGCGTTCGAGGCGGGCCATGACCCCGTGCTCGAAGCGGGGCTCGAGCTCGTCAGGCGCATGAAGACGTAGCGCTGCGTTTCCGCCCGTCGCCTCAGCCCAAAGAAGAAGCCCATGAAACCCTCGAGACGCCTCCATCTTCATGCGATCGTCGTCGTGACGGCGCTCGTGCTCGGCCTCACGCCCTCCCCGACCCAAGCAGCGTCGAAGGGGAACGCCCCCGCGCCAGTTGACGCCTCAGCCAAGCCCCGCACGGCCGAGGCCATCTTGGCGGACTTCGTCCAGGCGCTGGGGGGAGAAGCGGCCTGGAATAAGCACAAGAGCCTGAAGGTGGACATGACCCTCGAGGTCAAGGGACTCGCCCTCGCGGGCAAAGCGCAGGCGCTGTGGACCGCCGAAGGGCACTACCTGGAGACGGGCGAGATCCCCAAGCTCCTCACGATGAAGAGAGGGGGCAGCGGCCAGCGCTTTTGGTCGCAAGACCCGATCGACGGCTTGAGGTGGCTGGACGAGGCCGAAGCCGAGCAAACCGCCCTGGCGGCAGCCTGGGGCGGCTACACGGCGCTGACCCGCTTTTCCCGCACGAGCGAAACGATCCCGCCCGAGGAACCCAACCAGGAGTGCGTGAAGCTCACCTACGAACACAGCCCGCCCACGACGTACTGCTTCGATACCCAAACCCACCGGCTGCTTCTGGAGATCGGAAAGAAGGTGTCACCCCAGGGCGAGACGCCCTACACCACGCGCTTTTCCGATTACCGCGCGTCGGGCGGCGTGTGGTTCCCGTACGTCCAGGAGACCGCGGCAGGGCCTGCCACCTTCATCGTGACCGTGAACGAAATCGCCTGGGACGTGCCCGCCCCGAAGGCGCTGTTCAAGCTTCCTGCCAGGGGCACATCGCGCGCGAACGGAAAGTGATCCGACCATGGATCGCAAGGTCGTCCTTTGTCGCTGCGAAGACGTGACGGCTCACGACGTGACCCGTGCCGTAGCGACCGGCTTCGACAGCCTGGAGGAGGTGAAGCGCTACACTGGGTTTGGGACGGGCCCCTGCCAGGGCAAAGACTGCTTGCGCCTGGTGGCCGAGCACCTGGCCAAGCTGACCGATCGGCCGATTCACACCCTGCAACCCTTCACGAGCCGGCCTCCGCTGCACCCCGTGCCGCTCGCCGCGCTGACGCCTCGAACGCGAGGGACGCCAGCGGATAAACCCACCCCGGCTCCCGTACCGTCCCGGGAAGGCCCCCGGCCCCCGCTGTCCACGTCCCCAGGCTCATCCTCGGCCACGCGGCGACGGCAGGCATCGCGTGGGAGCTACGAGATCGCGATCGTCGGCGGCGGCATCATGGGGCTGGCCCTCGCCTACGAACTGGCGTGCCAGGGACAAAGCAACGTGGTGGTGCTCGAAGGCCGGCATCTCGCCTGGGGAGCCTCGGGACGCAACGGCGGGGGGGTGCGGCAGCAGTGGTCGAGCGCGCTCAACATCCAGCTGATGCAAGAGTCCGTGCGGATCTGCAAGTCGTTGGCGCAACGGCTGCGAACGAACATCTGGATGCGGCAGGGCGGGTATCTCTTCCTCGCCACCACCGCCGCGCGCGTACAACGCATGGAAAAGAACGTGGCCTTGCAGAATGAACACGGCGTGGCCACGCGCATGATCGACGTCGACGAAGCCCGACGGATCGTGCCCGCGCTGTGTACGGACGGCGTGCGCGGCGCCTGTTACAACCCCACCGATGGCATCGTGTTTCCCTGGCCCTTTTTGTGGGGATACGCAGCAGCCGCCGAAGCCAAGGGCGTGCACATCGAAACCTTTTGCCCTGTCACGGCGATGGACGCCCGCGCCGACGGCTACGAGCTGCACACGCCCCGGGGGACCTACCAGGCGCACCGGGTGGTGAACGCCGCCGGCGCCTGGTCGCCCGAGGTGGCTCGCCTTCTAGATGTGCACCTGCCCACGTGGCCGGCCCGCCACGAAATCCTCTCGACCGAGGCGCTCAAGCCCTTCCTCGACCCCATGGTCTCGGTGATGGACACCGGCCTTTACGCTTCACAATCCTTGCGGGGCGAGGTGGTCGGGGGCATCACCCTGCACGAGCACGACGCCCCGGGGAACACGACTCCGATCGCGCTCGGGTCCCGTCTCACCTTCCTGCGCGCCATGGGAGCGGCGCTTACGGCCCTCCTGCCACAGCTCGGCAGCGTCAAGGTGGTGCGCCAATGGGCCGGGCCCTACGACCACAGCCCCGACGGCAGCCCCTTGCTTGGCGAGGTGCCAGGGCGGCCAGGTTTTTTCGTTTGCTGCGGCTTCGTGGGCCATGGCTTCATGATGGCGCCCGTGGTGGCGCGACACTACGCTCGCCACCTGCTGGGCAAAGCGACGCACCCGATCTTTCGGGCCTGGCGGCCAAGCCGCTTCGCCGAAGGTGAGCCCGTCACGGAGGATTGGAACATCGGTTGAACCGCTCGCTCCCGGATGCGCCGTCGCCGCCGGGAACGAGGCTGCTATAGTCCGCTCGTTGCGCTCTCCGATGTCCCCTCGTGCACAAGAGCTCGCCTCGCCCCCGTGCGCCGCGCATGACGCGCGTACGGGTCACAGACGCATCGTTGCCGCCGCGCGAACCTCCACCGGCCTCGCGGTCCTTTCGATGTTGTTGGCGCTCGCCGGGTGTGGCGACGTGCTTCAGCCCGAGTACGACATCCAGCTGCTGCGGCCCGTGGGGCAAGACCCACTGGCCGGCGGCACGCAAGTGACCCTCGAGGCCGTGGGCACGGGGCTCAAATCCGAACAGCTGATCGCGGCCGGTGCGAACCCGGCCTTCAAGATCCGCGGCTTGAACCCAAGAACCACCAGCGCCACCTCTTTTTCGGTCACGGTCACCGACGCCGCGGGAACGGTGATCGCCTTCGGGCGATCTCCTCGCATTCGGCTCCTCGAGGGCCAGGTGTCGCTCAGGATCCTGGTTCAGCGCCTCGGCACCTTGGCACAACCTTTCGAGCAACCGATCGTTCAGCGGCTCGCGGAAGGAAACGTCGTCACCGCCCTCGTGCGCGACCCGGGCGACACGCAAACACCAGGGACGCTGGTGCCCGTCTTCCTCGGGGGCCGGAGCCTCAACGACATGCGGCAGGAGCTTCCCAACCGCCCGGTGGTGGCCTACAACCCGTACCTCCAGACCACGGTGTTTCCGGCGCTGGCCACGAGAACCGCGACGGGGGCAGCGGTGTGGGCGCGCGCGGACGGCTCCCTCTGGTTTTTCGGTGGCCGCGTCGAGGGCCCGCCGTTGAGTCTCAGCGGCGACACCGACCAGATCGGCACCAGCCAGTTCCTGAACGTGATCGACCTCGGCATCGTGGCACGTTACGCCGCCAGCACGCCCGCACTCGCCCGCGAAGGGGGCGTCATCACCGAGGTCCCCTCTGCTTTGGGGGGTGTCATGTACGTTTTTGGGGGGCAGACCCTGGCGCCCCCCGCGGGTGAGCCCACGGCGCCCCCCACGTTCGTGCCCATCGCCTCGGTGGTGAAGATCGAACCCGCCGCATCGGCCCCCGGACAGGTCGTTCTCCCGGCGCCGTTCTCGATGCTTGCCCCGCGCGTCGGCCATACCGCGACCACCGTCTCCGTTCCGGCGCTCGGCGCCAACGGCCTCGTCACGGAACGTTCGGACGTCTTGCTTTTTGGAGGCGCGGCCGCGGGTCTGCCCGTGGCGGAGCTCCTCGACGGAAACACAAACACGTTCGTGCCGCTGGGTGTGGACGCGGGGCCGCCTCGGCGTGACCACACGGTAGTGCGTTTGCCGGACGGGCGCCTCCTCATCCTGGGAGGGATCGATACCGCCGGCCAGCCGCTGGCCGACGCGCGGATCTTCGATCCGCTCACGCGTACCTTCACCCCAGTCGCCCTCCCGCTGCAGACGCCTCGGGTCGGGGCCGCGATCGCAGCCGTGGGGCAGGACCTGCTCGTCGGCGGCGGCCAGGACGCGGGCAAAGGGCTGGTCCCCACTGCGGAAGTGTTCGACCTCGCCACACTCAGCTTGGTGACAACGCTGCCGGCGCTCCCCCGTGTCGGCGCCCGCGTGGCCAGCATGCCCGATGGATCCTTGCTCCTCCTGGGCGGTCGCGCTCTCGAAGGCGAGCTCTTGCTGCCCTCGGACGCGGTGGAGATCTATCGCCCTCGCGCCCTGCCGGCGCTCTGACCCTGGGCGCCGGCCTCGGGCAGAGCTCAGGCTCAGGAACGCGAGCCCATGAGCCGCGACGAGATGAGAGGCCCCAGGCTCTCGCTCATGAGCTTTTCGACCTTTGCATCCAGCGCGAGCCGCTGCACGTCGTCTTCGTAGACGAAGCGAATGCCCATTCCCGGTTCTGAAGGAGGCGCGTCATCGCTCGTGCCATCGACACCCTCGACCTTCACGATCCAGCGAACCTCGCCGTGCAACACCAACGGCTCGGGCAAACGCGGCACGTTCAAACGGAAAACGAACAGGGTCCCGATGGGCAAGGGACGCTGTGTTCTCACGAACGTTCCTCCGTGCGAGATGTTCTTCGTGTAGTCGTAGAAGAACGTGTTGAGCCGCATATACTCCACCTGCAATTCGATGGGCGCGCGAGGCTCGTTCCGGCGTTCCGTCTCCGACGACATGGGACTCCCCTTATGGTAGGGCTGCGGATATACCTGGTCAACGCGCTTGGGCGCACGCGCCGCGTGTTCCAGCGCGGTGCAAGAGGCCCTTTTTGGGCCCTTGCCATGCTGGCACTTTCCGTGGGCCTGACCTTCGTGCCGCTCTTCGATCTGCTGGGGTACGATTTTTCCTTCGCGATCGGACTGGTCACGGCGTTTGCGGCAGCGGATATCGGCCAGGGGGTCGTGGCCGCGGCGAGACGAGACAGAGATCAGGGCGACACGCGCGCCTCCTGGTCCTTGTCAGCGCTGGTGTCCCGCGCGGCCGTCGCCTCCTTGCTGCTCTTGGTACTGCCCCTCGTGGTGATCTGCCTGAACGCGTTCCGCGTTCGTAACTGCAACTTTGCCGTGGGGTTCGCCTTTTTGGGGCTTCTCCCGGTGAGCAGCGCCCTGGTGGCTGCGCCCGTCGGCGTGGCGGTCGGGCTTGCCTTTCCCCGCTGGGGGCGCCCCCTGGCGATGACTCTTCCCTTCGCCTCGATGGCATGGGCAGCGCTCCGCTTGTACGTCTCGCCCCCTGTGTACGCGCTCGATCCTTTCGGGGGCTTCTTTCCGGGCCCTCTTTATGACGAGGCGCTCACCCCCCCCGCTCTGCTATGGCAATTCAGACTGGCGAACCTTGTTTGGGTCCTTGCCCTTTTGGCCGCGACTTTTCCCTTCTTTCGGCCAGAGGGTCCGCGCGGCCCTCGGCTCGTGTTGTCATGGGCGCAGCTTGCATCGGGTTTGCGAGCGGCGCGCCCCGCGTGGCGCGTGCTGGCGGCTTCGCTCGTGGTGGTGGCCCTGGCGACCTTCTTGGCCCGAGGCAGGCTGGGGTTTTCCCGCAGCCACGCCGACCTCGAGCGAGCCCTGCCGCGCACGCACGCGACTCCCCATTTCGTCGTGCACAGGGATCCGCTCGACGGTCAACAGCCTGCCGAACTCGCGCTCTTTCTCGATGAGCTCGAGTTTCGGTACGCACAGCTACGCCACCTCCTCGCGTCCGAACCCGAGGGGCCGGTCACCGTGTTCCTGTTTCCCAGCGCAGAAGCCAAAAAGCACCTGGTGGGCGCGGGGGCCACGCTCTTCACGAAGCCGTGGCGTCGGGAGATCTATCTGCAGGTCGAGGACTTCCCACCCAGCCATCTGCGACACGAGCTGGCCCACATCTTCGCCGCGCGTTTCGGAGATCCGGTCTTCGGAATCAGCCTCCGTTGGTGGCCTTGGCCCCGTTTGGCCAGCGGCCTCGTCGAGGGCCTCGCCGAGGCGGCCGACTATACCGATCCGAGTGGGCAGGCCACACTGCACCAGGATGCGCGGAGCTTGGTGGAGGCGCGTCGCGCGCCGCCCATCGACGCCCTCGTGGGCGCGGGTTTCAGTGTGGTGGCAGGGCCCCGCGCTTACACGCTCGCGGCGTCTTTCTGCCGCTATCTGCTGGACACCTTCGGCGCCGAAAAGCTCAAACGCCTCTACGCAAGCGCCGGCGATTTCCAGACCGTCTACAGCCTCTCGCTGCCGGAACTCGAACAAAGGTGGTTGGCATTCTTGCGCGAGCAAGTCACGACCCTCGCCCAAAGAGCGGCCGCGGAAGAGCGGTACCGCCGCCCTGCCATCTTCGAGAAAGTCTGCGCCCGCGAGCTCGCTGCGCGGGTCGAGCGCGCCAGCCACCTACGCAGCTACGCGCCCGAAGAGGCCATGGCCCTGATGCGCTCCGTCTGTTCCGACGACCCTTATGAACCCACGTTCGTGCTCTCTTTCGCGTACGCGCAGGCGGCTGCCGATCAGAGCCAAGCCGCGCTCGCCACGCTGTCGGCGCTGCAAGCGCGGGATGATCTCACGCGCCCCCTTCGTCGCCGCGCCCTCAGCTTCCGGGCCAGCTTGTTGGTGGCGACGAACCAGTTCGACAAAGCCCGCGAAGCCGAAACGCAGGCCCTCGCGCTCGCCACCGAAGAAGGTGACAGGCGGACCTCGTTGGCGCGCCTACGGGCGCTGTCCGAGCCCGCCGCCCGACAGACCCTGGGACGCGTGTTGTTCGGAGACTCACCCAGCACCAGCCTCGACGGGGCCCTTGCCCTTTATTTGCTCCAGGCCTTCGCGAACGCCTTCCCGGACGACCCTCTAGGCCCCTACCTCCTTGGGCGCCAGCTGGTGAACCGGGATCCCCGGATCGCCTTTTCACTTTTCTCGCAGGCTTGCCCGCAGGATGCCGGGGAAACGGAAACCTTGGCCTTCGGCCTCGAACCCGTGTTCCTGCGCGCGTGCTTTCGACAAAAGGGGGAAAGCGCCTACCGCGCAGGCCGCCACGGCGAGGCGCAAGCGGCCTGGCAGCGCGCCGCCGCCCTGGCCGTTACGGAAGCGGACCGGCTGCGCGCAGAGGACTACCTCGAGCGCATCGCCTGGGCCGCCGCGCGGGCCTCGAAAGACCGCTGAACGACGCGGCCTTGGCTCAGTTCACGGTCTCGACACCCGCCCCGGCGGCTTCTTCTCGTCCACCCGTCACCTTCGTGAGCAGCTTCAGGTTGTGCTTGGCGCCCTCGTGGCCAGGGTCGAGCGCAAGCGCCGCACCAAACTCGGCTTGCGCTTCTCTCAAGAGGCCGAGGCGCAAGGCCACCACACCCGCGGCGAAGCGAATCTGTGGATCCTGGGGGTCCGCTTCGGCAGCCGCCCGAAGCTCGTTGAGCGCATCGGCATGTTGCTCCAAGGCTCGAAGCGCCACAGCGTAGTTGTAGCGAACCGAGGCTTTGTTCGGGCGGCTCCGTGCCGCCTTCATGAGAAGCCAGCGGGCCTCCTTGGCCCGCCCTTGTTCAAGCATCACGGCCCCCAGGTTCGACCAGGCCTCGGCCCGCAACTGAGGATGCTGAGCCGCTTCCGTGAACATGCGCTCGGCGGCCTCCAAGTTTCCCGCCTGGTGGTAAACCGCCCCCAAGAGAAACACGGGGCGTGGATCTTCGGGGACCAGCCGGCGCAGCCTCTCGTAGCGCTTCGCGGCTTCGTCCAACTGTCCTTCTTGCCGGGCCAGGTCACCCGCGATCTTGAGCGCCTCCTTGTGCCGGGGTTGACGCTCCAGCACCGCATCGTAGGAAGCCGCGGCCTCGGACAGACGCCCCTCGTTGAGGTAGGCCGCCGCCAAATCCAGGCGCGCAGTCACATTGTCGGGATCCAGCTTTACGATGGTCTCGAACTCCAAGACGAGCGCCGCGCCGGCCTTTTGGGCCGAAAGCACCAACGTGAGCAAACGACGGGCTTGAAGGTCATCGGACTTCCGCTCCAGAACCGCCTCGAGCGCCGTGCGGGCCTCGGGAAGGCGCCCCGCAGCGTAGAGCAGTTCGCCGTAGCTGCGCCGTGCATGCCAGGCCCCCGGGTCGAGGGCGAGCAAACGCTCGAAGAGAGCCAGGGCTTCGGGTGACCCCGTATCGCGCTCGAGAGCAGAAAGCGCTGACAAGGCCGGAACGTAATCGGGGCGGTCATCGAGCGCCAAAGCGAACAAGGTACGAGCATGTCCCGGGCGGTTGGCCTCGAGGTGAATCAAGCCCAGGTAGCGACGGGTCTCCGGCACCCGGGGATCAATCACCAACGAACGTGTGAGCCAGCGCGCCGCCGCTTCGGGCGCCTTCGCCATGCCTCCCAGGCCCAAATGGCTGGAAACACCGCGCGCGTAGAGCACGAATGCGTAGGCATCACGAGAAAACGGCGTTTGCGCGTGCCGGGGCTCGGCCTCGAAGTGCAGATGCGGAAGGCCGACAAACGCTTCGCGGGCCGCCTCGAGCACCAGACGGGGGGCGTCCTGCCGCGAACCCTCCCGGTGGGCCGTACTGGCCACTTCGCCGGCCCCTGGCGCGGCCGAGCGGACCGTCACGGTGACGGCGAGGCGCGTACCAGGGCGGGTGGCAAACTGACCACTCACGATCCAGGCCACGTCGTCGCGAGGCAGTGGCGCCTCGGCTCCGGGCGCCACCGCTGCCAAAAGCGACCGGGGTCCCACGAATCTCAACGGGTGAGCGGTCCAGAAGCGATCGGCGACGAGAGCCGGCAAGCCCGCCTCGAGATAACGAAGCGCTCCCACTTTGTCCGAATTGTCGAACGGCTGAACCACGAAGCCCTGGCTGGGCTGGCACATGCCCGGCACGTCGGCTTCAGCCGGCTCGTGACTCTCCTCTGCGCCCGTTGAGGCCGCACGCACGATGCGAGCGTCGAGCCCCCACGAAACACCGAGAGCGACCGTGAGACTTAAATTGACGAGCGCCTGCGAGCGGCTCATAGACGAATGGTGGATGCAGGAGTGCGGAAGACAAGTTTTCGCCCGCGAAGATGGCGTTTTTTCCCCGCTTTCCTGCGTGTGACGGCGCTTTCGCTGCTGGGAAGCGCCTTGTTGGGTGTAGGCCTCGGCGTGTGGATGTACCGAGAGTTCGCAGGAGATCTGCCAACGAACCTCTCGGTCTTGACGGACTACCGGCCCTTGCGCGCCAGCCAACTGTTGAGCGCGGATGGCGAAATCATCGGGGAGTTCTTCGTCGAAAAGCGCATTCTGGTGCCGATCGAACGTGTCCCGCAGGTCGTGCGACAGGCATTCGTCGCAGCGGAGGACGTTCGCTTTCATGACCACGGCGGTATCGACTACTTGGGGATTCTGCGCGCAGCCCTCGCCAACCTCCGCGCGGGGCAAGTGGTTCAAGGCGGGTCTACGATCACCCAGCAGGTCGCCAAGCTGCTGATCGTGGGGCAGGAGCGATCGTTGGCGCGGAAGATTCGCGAGGCCATGCTCGCGCATCGCATCGAGGCCCGCCTCGAGAAGGACCAGATCCTGGGCATCTACCTCAACCATGTTTACCTGGGGCACGGGGCGTACGGCGTCGCCGCCGCTGCCTCTGCTTACTTCGGCAAGAACACCGACGATCTATCGGCTGCGGAAGCGGCCATGTTGGCTGCCATGCCCAAGGCGCCGGGACGCTCCACGCCCTTTCGAGACTTCAAAAGAGCGAAGTCGCGACAACGCTACGTGGTCGATCAGATGGAGTCCCTGGGCTACCTGAACGCCGCCCAAGCCCGTCAGGCCCGCGAAGAGCCGCTCATCCTGGTTTCGCGCGGACGGGCGTTGCGAAACGTGGCGGCGCCCTACTTCGTGGAGGCCATGCGGCAGTACGTGGCCGATCGATACGGAGACGAGGATCTGCTGGAGAACGGCCTTCGCATTCACACGACGCTCGACATGCGCCTACAACGTGCGGCGGAGGCTGCCGTCAGACGAGGGCTGGAGGACATCGAGAGGCGGCTCGGCTTTTCAGGGCCCATCGGCCATCTTGGAGGCGAGGAGCGACAGCGGATGCTCACGGGCGAGCCTCGGCCCTTCGGCCCCGCGGGCTTTTCCGTCGAGGATCCCGAACAGGCGGGGCTGCTCGTAGTACCCGCCACCCTGCGTGCGGTCGAGCTGGACGCGACCTCGCCGGGTGTGATCCTGCCGGAACGCACGGCCCAGGCGCTGGCGGGGGAAACCCAGTTTGCGCAGCGCAAGGCCCAGCAACAAAGGCGCCCCAAGGCCCTGCAGAGCGCGCCGCCGCCCGACTTCGACCCGTCCACGATCTACGCAGCGATGATCACGAACCTCGGTCGCAAGGTCACCGTGGCTTCGGGCATCCTGGAGGCGTCCTTGGACCCCGACGACGAAGCGCGCGTCCTGGCGTTCAGGGGAGCGGGGGGCGTTGGCCTCCAGGTAGGAGACGTGTTGCCCGTCTACTTCAGCGTTTCGGAGCCGACACCATCCCGCAAAAACGAGGGGCCCTTGCTCCGAGCCAGGCTCTCGGCCGCACCCACCGTTCAGTCCGCCCTGGTTGCGCTCGATCCCCAAAGCGGCCACCTGCTTGCGATGGTCGGCGGATACGATTACCAGGCCAGCCAGTTCAACCGGGCCCGCCAGGCCAGGCGCCAGGTCGGCTCGGCCATCAAGCCCTTCATCTACGGAGCCGCCGTTGAGGCAGGGCTGACGCCGCTCACGATCCGCTACGACGTGCCGGTGAAGTTCCGCACGTCGAGCGGCGTCTGGGCGCCCAAGAACTATCGCCCCAACTACCTGGGGGCCGTCACCTTACGAACCGCGCTCGCCAAGAGCGTCAATACGGTAGCCGCCCAGCTGACGGCGCAGCTGGGGGTGACCCGTCTCATCGAGTTGCTGCGCCACGCGGGCGTGAGCTCGAAACTGCCTCACGCCTTGTCGCTGTCACTCGGAACCGCCGACCTCAGTCTGGAAGAACTTTCGTATGCCATGGCCAGCTTTCCCGCCGGCGGGCGCCGCGTTCAGCCGCTCGCAGTGCTGCGGGTGGCGGACGCGGCCGGCAACGTCTTGGAGGACCACCGCAGCAGAGCCAGCGCCCCTGGACGTGAAGACGACCGGGTGGTCTCGCCCGAAACGGCGTTCGTCGTGACGGATATGATGCGAGCCGTGGCCGAAGAAGGAACCGCCCGCAAAGCCAAGGCGCTCGGCCGCCCGGTGGCCGGGAAAACCGGCACCTCGAACGGCTACCGGGACGCATGGTTCATCGGATTCGTGCCCGACCTGCTGTGCGGCGTTTGGGTGGGGCGTGACGACTTCAAACCCATTGGCCACGACATGACGGGCGGGCAAACCGCATTACCGATCTGGCTCGACTTCATGACCGAAGCGCTCGGAGACAGCGCCCCGAAGGCGTTCGAGCCGCCGCCGGGCGTGCTTTTTGTCCGCGCGGACACTGAAAAGGGAGTCCCGGCCCCCCCAAGCCACCCGAAGAGCCGCCTCGTGCCGCTCAGGCGCGGCACCCTCCCTCCCGCATTCCGCGGCCCCGCGCACGCAGGCTCGTTCAATGACGCTCAGTTCTAGCGGCGTGCGCACGAGGGGACGCGGCGACGGCAAGCGCGGGCCTCGTGGAGACAAAGCGGAAACGATCGACGACGGCTTCGTAAGCTCGAAGACACTCTGCAAACCTCCGAAACCATGAGGTTGCCGCCCGCGGCGACCTGGGTGCCACAATTCCGACCAAAGTTGATCAAGCCGCTTAAAGCTCGAACAGGCTCCGGCCGAGAACATCCTTCGCCCGGAACAGCCCGGATGGTTCATGACCAGCGTCCCAGCCCATGGCCAGCCTACCCTTCGTCGCCCCTGGACTTCGTCGTCAACGGCACGAAAGGCTCGACGGCGAAGGGTGGGATAAGCGCCCCCAATCTGGGACGACATAGGCCAACCTCGGTAAAAAACTAAAGAAAATCCTAACTTATGTATTTTGGTCTCAGCGCCAATGTCTTGACACCCATGACGCGATCGTTAAGATAGCGGACGGCGTTGGACCAGATACCAACCAGGTTCTTATCGCATTAACGCCAACCCGACCTGTGGGAGCCATTGAAGGCGAGCGCTCGAGCGCACGCGGAGGATGAAATGCAAGGAATTTCCGAGTTTTTGGAGAAGGGCGGCTTCTTCATGTACATCAACCTGCTGTGCTCGGTGGTCACGATTACGATCATCGTGGACAGGGCGATCTTCTTCCTTGCGAAGGCCAGCGTGAACGCCAAAGCCTTCCTCGAACAGATCCGAAAGTTGGTGTTGGCCAACAACGTGGACCGCGCCGTGAAGCTTTGCTCCGCTACCAGCGCCCCCGTGGCCCAGGTCGCGAAGGCAGCCCTTCAGCGCGTGCACCGGGGCGAACTGGCGATCGCCCAGGCCATCGAAGAAACGTTGGTCGACGTCAGCCCCATGTTGAAGAAGCGCGTGCAGGTTCTGTGGTCGGTCGCAAACATCGCGACCCTCATCGGCCTCCTGGGTACCGTGGCCGGTCTCATCAAGGCGTTCGGCGCCGTGGCCGCGGCCAAGCCGGAAGAGCGGACCGCGATCCTCTCCGAAGGTATTTCGGAAGCGCTCAACAACACGGCTATGGGTCTGTCCATCGCCGTGACCTGCATCATCGCTCACGCCTTCTTCTCGGCCGCTTCGAAGAAGCAGGTGTCGGACCTCGAAGGCTTCGCCATGAAGCTCGAGAACCTCCTGGCCGAGTCCTCCAAGGGCGGCCAGGCCTGACCACATGGGAGCCGGAGTACGTCTTCCTGGGTGTGAAGACTTGCACCGGCTCTTGGTTCCCCCCTTCCGGTTTCAGACTCACACGAGCGAATCACGATGACCAGACGCCAGGTGCGCGCCGCCATGAGGCGCATGCGAGAGCACGCCGAAGAGGCCGAGGAAGAGACGGGGGAGTTGAACCTCGTCCCCTACATGGACATCGTCACCAACATCATCATCTTTCTCCTCGCGTCCGTGGTGACCTCAGTTCCTCTCGGCAACGTCAACGTGTCTCTGCCCACTATCTCCAGCGGTGGCGGGGCTGCAGCCGACGAGCCCGAGAAGCCGCCGTTGAATCTGACAGTCACGGCCGGGCAAACCGGTTTTCTCATCGCGGCCTCGGGCGGTGTTCTTCCGGCAGTGCCCAAGAAGAACGACAAGTACGACTACGCCGAGCTCACGAAGAAGCTGATGGAAATCAAAAAAGAGTTTCCAGACGAGACCAAGGCCACCTTCAACGCCGACGCAGGCACACCCTACACGATCGTCGTGGAGACGCTTGACGCCATGCGCGAGGACACCAACCACGGACTGATGTTTCCCGACGTGGTGTTCGCGGCCGGTATCTTGTGATCGCTCCCGTGGTCTAGACGTACTCCTCGGACTCTTCAAGGACAACCAATGTCGCTCGCGGGTGAAGAATTCAGTCGGTTGGAAGGGAAGAAGGCGATTCGGGCCTTCGCACGGCGCCTGGCCGAGCCAGACGTGATTCGTGAGCTCAACATCACGCCCATGATGGACATGATGACCATCATCCTTGTGTTCTTGTTGAAGTCCTTTTCGGCGAGCGCCACGAACATCAAGTTCGACTCGAACCTTCAGCTACCGCCCAGCACGACGCAACTCGCGGCACGTGAGGCTGTGGGCGTCACGATCACGAAGAACGTGGTGCTGGTGGAGGGCGATGCCGTCGCTCCCGTCAACCAGGGCAGGATCGATCCCACGCTCAAGCGGGACGGGGAAAACGGGTACTTCATCACGCCGCTCGTGGATATCCTCGAGCGGTACAACCGCAAAGAGCGCAAGGTGGCCGAGCTGACCGGCCAGGATTTCGACTCTCAGCTGATGGTGATCGCCGACGCCGACACACCCTACCGCCTGCTGACGGAGATCCTGTACTCGTGCGGCCAAGCGGGCTATCAAAACTATCGCCTCGTGGTTCTGAAGAGCAACGACTGAGCTCGCTGCTGTCTCCGTGCTGAGAACGAGGTTCCCGGCTGCGCACGAAGCCCTCCCACCCGGAGGGCTTCGTCGTTTTCAGCGTCTTGGTGACCGTGCTGATGACCGTCCCCGAAGAAAGCAAGCGACAGGGCCAACCAGGGGAAGCACGGCAGCCATCAAAGCGACCGGTGCGACGATGCGGGCGCACGTGCCGATGAGGGCCCAAGGGGTCGAAAGGGCGCTTGCCGGTTGCCAGAAGGCGAAGGTCGCCAACACGGCCGCCATCATCACCCCGAGGGCACCCGCGCTGCGAAGACGCAGAAGTAAAACGAGGCTCAGGCCGGCCACTGCCAGCGCAGCCATGGCGATCCAGCTTCCCCCCGGCCCCCCCCACACCGCCCCTTGGGGCTCCTTCGGCCCCAGCGCCCAGACGACGAGTGCCGGCAAAGACGCCGAAGTCCGCGTGATCGTCTTCCCCAGGCGGCTGACGGCGTGGTCGTCCATGCCATAGCGTTCCCGCCAGGCGGACTGGCCCTCGTAAAGGGCCGCCACTTTCGTGCCGCGGAGGGAAAACACCACCACGCCGTGCAGTGCCGTGTAGATGACGAGCGGTGCCACCCATCCCACGTTCACGAGGCTGAAGACACCGACCATGAAGCCCGACCAGCCGAGGCCTTGCGCATACCAGCGCCCCCAGAACCATTCGGACCCCACGGCGAAAAACGCAACGAGGTAACACAGGCCCAGGGCAAGGAAGGCCGCGCGCCAGGAGGGATCCAGCAGCAGACCCAGCAGGGCGTACAGGATCCCGAACACTGCCAACGCGAGCTGCGCCACCGTTCGGCGCGTTCGCTCGACCCCCACGTCCTTCACCCACGACAGATGCCGATCCCAGCTCATGAGGTGATTATAATCCCAGGCGCGCCAAGGTGCCCGCCACCCTGTCCACCCACGCCCGGACGTAAGCGCACCAGGCCGCCTCACGCCACGTACCTTGCTATCCTTCCAGGGCCTTCAGCACCACGCGGCGATTCTTGACTCGCCCTGGACCCACGTTCGGCACCAAGGGCGCCGAGGCGCCCATGGGCGCGAGCTGAAGGCGGTCGGCCGCGATACCTTGCGCTTGGAGGTAGTCGCCGATGGCGTGGGCTTGTTGCTCGGTGATGGCTTTGGGATCGGCCCGGCCCGCGGAGACGTCCCAGTGTGTTTCGATCACCAAGGTGCGGATGCGGGGCTGCGTTACCAAAATATCCACCACCTCGTCGAGCGTCTGATACGAACGGGCCGAGAGCACCACAGGAAGCCCCCCCGCCTGCGCATCGAATGAGAGGGGAAGCCGGACGTTCAGCCCGTCGGCGGGCGTGTAGGAGGCCGCTGCGACCTCGCGGCGGGGACGCAACGTGAAGTCGACCTCCGTCTCGGTCTCGAGACTCAAACGCTGCTCTTTCGTGAGAAAGCCCTCGGCCACGGCCCTTGCAACGTAGACTCCCGGTGGCAGCGGCGCTTCGAAGGCCCCCGCGGAATCTGTGGCCACCGCCACGTCGGCGGTGCCACTGAAGTGAACACGCGCCGCCAAGCCCTTGCCCGTGGCGTCCACCACACGGCCACGGACCGTCGAGTTCACCGCGGGCTCCAGCGACACTTGCACTTCGGTGGCCATGCCCGCTTTGACACGGGCGCGCACGCTTTGGGGCAGGAAGCCCTCGGCCGTAACGAGCAGATCCACGACCCCGGGTTCCAGTTCGTGAGATGTGAAGGAGCCGTCGGGGTCCGAGGCCACCTTGGCGCGCGCCAGACCCTGCACCGCAATCACCGCAAGAGACACCGGCGTGCCCTCGGGACCGACGATGCGCCCCGTCACCACGCCCGTGTCTACCGGTTCGTCCTCAGTGGGCGCGATCGAGGCCATGGCAGGCGTCTGCGTGACGAGAAAGCCCCCGGAGCCAAGATCGAAGGCCCGGCCTATCTGTAAAGCAAACGAATAGGGCGCCTGCGGGGGCCCGTAGGGAAAGCCCACGGAGCGGAATCCCAGGTCCACGGCGCCCGTCGCGGACCAGGAGGAGGCAAAGGTGGCCCGGGCGCCGAAGCTAACGGCTTGCTGGTCGCGGTTGTCCTGGCACGGACGTCCCAAGCTGGAACACAGCGGCTCCGCAAAATCCGCGAACGCCTCGTTCGCGCGGCCTGTGACCCACCCGAAGTGGTACTCCGCAAAAGGGGCGATCTGCGCGTTGCGGCCGAGGGGCATTCCGAGCGTCTCGACAGCCAGGGCGGCCTGCAAACGGCTACGTCCCATTCCGTACGCATAGCTCGCGACCAGCTGCGAAGACTGAGACGCCCCGCTGAAATCTTGGAGGTTCGTCGAACGGTCCACGTAGTAGCCAAGATTGCCGTGAAACCGCAGGGGCACCCGGCCCTTCGCCGAAACACTCGACCTCGACATGTCCCAGGTGGCAGCCCCGCCGAGCGTGAGAGACGTAGCGCCGAGGTCGAAGAAAACCCCTTCGGTCGACGAAAAGAACTTGAGGCTCGTGTACGCCGCCACCGACCACCCGGGCTGCGGAGACCGCGCGAATTTGGCCCCGACGACGAGATCGCCAAACGCGCGAATGACCTCGGGATCGACACGGTCGGGTTCGCTTTCGCACACGCCCCCCGAGCACAAACGACGATTCTTGTTCGAGCTGCTGAGGAACGCGCCGTAAAGCTCGATGCCCCTCCGAAGGGCGTAGGCACCTGCCAAGGTTCCTGCGAGGCGGGTGTTTTGGTCGCGGCGGACGATCATGCTGTGCGCGCTCGAAAACTCACCCGTGAACTGCAACCTGAGTCGACCTGCGGGTGCGGTGGAAGCGGAGAGAACCCTCAGGACGCCCACGGCTCCCGACACCGTGTTGCCCTCGAGGGGCTCGCCCACGGTCGGCAGCGGTGCCGGGTCTCGCCGCAAGGTCCTTGGTGCGTCCACGTCGCCCCACGCGGAACCTCGATCGGCGGCCTCGGCGTCGGGCGGATCGTTCACCCAGGAAGGCGGCGTCAGAGGAAGATCGTCGTCGTCACCAGGCACGCGGGGCGGCGGGGGCGCCCGATCGAGCTCGACCGGCGGCGGCTCGAGGGACTGGGCCTGCGCACGGCAGGGCGTTCCGAAACCCAGCCACACTGCCAAACAGCTCGTGAGTATAGAGCGAGGGCCCCGCCCTCCCCCGCGATCGACGAGCCGAACGAGGAGGCAGGACACAGAGCGACGAGGAGTTCTTGGCATGGAGACGCGCGTACGAGCGCGGGTGCCAATCTTGGGTCAGAAGACCCCACGCACGCAACCACTTTTACGACGCTGTGGGGCATCGCCGCGAGAGGCGGCCCAGCGGCGGTGACCCGAGGCGGGTCGGCTTCGCCCTGGGCTCAGGCCGCGCAGGAGCGTTTCACACGGGGGCGTCGAGCTGCTCGAGGAACTGTTTGAGCAGCCCGTCAATCATGAGGTTGCGGCCCGCGGTGTCGTACTTGCCCCCGCGGTATCCGCCTTGGATCTCCTCAAAACGGGACCGCATCTGTTCGATGAGCGTGCGGTAGGGCCCGACCTTGCCTGCGATCTCTTTTTGGTTCTTCACCAGGTAGGCGATGGCCGAGGCCACCATGGCCGCTGACAACACGATGCCGACCGGTCCGGAGAGGAAGTACCGAAGCCCCAAGCGCAAAGCCACCACGCCTGCGGCGCCAAAGGCCGCTTTACGGAACCCCGAGCCGTCCTTGAGAGAGTCCGACGCCAAGCCCACGAGCTGGCCCGAAGCCAAAACCAGGGCGATGAAGTTCCCTCTGCGGGCCTTCCAGCCGCGGTCGTAGTACTCACGAACGGCTTGCCGCAAGAAGGCGCGATAGTCATCGTACATCTCCGCCGGGGTTTCTGATTCGGCGGCGTTCGGCTCGGTCATGGATGCTCCAGAGGTTGGGGGAGGCGGCAGGGCGCCCGTCGGGGATGCTACCATCCGCATCGCAGGTGCCCAAGCCGCGGCCGGCGGCGGCGTCCCCGATCCCATGACACACTGGCCGGGTGATGACTCGAAACGCCCAGGCCGTTGGCGCAGCGCTGGTGCTGATGGCCTGCCTCGACACGGGGGACGCCGCCGCGGAGCCCCCGGGATCCTGGAGACAGGCACAAACACTGCTGCGGCAGGGGCACTACGAACGCGCGCTCCACACGGCCGATCGCATCGCCCACACGCAAGGGAGCCGCACGCCGACGGGCCGCGCCGCCGTGCTGTTGGCCGCCCGGGCCGAACAGGCTCTGGGCATGCTCAGCAGCGCCCGGCGGCGCCTCGAAGCCGCCAGCGCCCGTGCGCCTGACAACCTGCCCTTGTTGGCAGAGCTGTCCCAGGTGGCCATGGCCCTGGGCGACCGGGCCACGGCGCACCTCCTGCTCGAAACCGGGAGCCGCCTGTGGCAGCACAAAGGAACGGATCGCACGAACCCCGCGAACCTCGTCGCGATGGGGTCTCTCGCGCAGCGGGGCGCGAATTGGAAATGGGGCAACGAGCTCTTCCGCGAGGCGGTGAGCCGCGCCCCGCGCGCGCCAGAGCCGAACGTGGCCTGGGGCTCTCTGTTCATCGAAAAGCACGCGGCACAAGAGGCGGCCAGCAGCTTTCACGAGGCCCTGCAGGCGGACCCACGCCACCCCGATGCGCTCGTGGGCTGGGCACGCACGCAGCTTGAAAAGGGCTACGATCGGGCGGCGGCCGAGACCGCCCTCGCGACAGCCCTGTCTGAAAACCCGCGCCACGCAGGCGCCCGTGCCCTCCGCGCCGAGATGGCGCTCGACGGAGACGATCTCGCGCAGGTGGAAGCGTTAATTGGCGAGCTGCGTGCGGTCAACCCCCGGGATCCGAACGCCGCGTGGCTCTCGGCGGCCGTGGCGCGGCTCACGGGCGACGCGCCCCGCTACACCCGCGAGAGGGAGGCGCGCCTCGACGTTCACCCCGCCGATGGGGCCTTCTTCGCGCATGTGGCCGAAGCCCTCGTCCGGCAGCGTCGGTATCTGGAAGCCCGGGCCGTGGGGGAGGAATGCCAGATGCAGGCGCAGCGGGACGCACGCTGTCTCACCAGTCTGGGAACCACGCTGATGCGGCTTGGCGAGGAAGCGCGCGGTCTGGCGCTGTTGCGCGAGGCATTTGCCGCCGACCCTTACGAGGCGCGCACCTTCAATCTGCTGCGGCTCTTCGACACCACGATCGCCACGCGCTACACGATCGTGGAAACGCCGCACCTGCGGTTTCGCGTCGAGCGCGCGCGGAAGGTTGCCCTGGAGCGCATCGTGGCGCCCTTTCTGGAAGACGTGTTCGCGGACTACGCCAAACGCTACGGGTATACGCCCGCAGGCAAGGTGACCATCGAACTTTACGGCGATCCCACGGACTTCGCGGTGCGCACCGTGGGGCTTCCGGTGCTCGAGGTCTCGGCCGTCTGCTTCGGCCCCGTCATCACAGCCATGAGTCCCTCGGCCGGTACGATGAACTGGGGCATCGTTTTGGCGCACGAACTGGCTCACGTCTTTTCCCTGGGCCTGTCTCGTGAACGCGTGCCTCGATGGCTCACGGAGGGATTGGCAGAGTGGGAGACCACGCGCCTTCATCCGGAATGGCAACGCAGCGACAGCCTGGCCTCCTGGGGTGCGCTGAGACGCAAGAGCCTCCCTCCCCTCGGCCAGCTCTCCCGGGCGTTTTACGAGGCGGACTCGAACGAGCGCGCCGTGGTGGCTTACCTTCACTCCGCCTCCGCAGTGACGTTTCTCATCGAGCGCTTCGGCTTTGCGGCGGTGAGGCAAGCTCTCTTGGCATTTGGGGCGGGGGCGTCCGAAACCGAGGTCCTCGGCGCGCTCTCGCGCATGCCGCTTGCCGAGCTGTCGCGCGCATTTCAACAGCACCTGGACGCCCGGTTCTCGGCCCTCGCGGCGCAGTTTCTACCGGAGTCCGCCGAACGGGCCCCTCGTGCGCGCGCCGAGGCTCTGCTGGCTTCGGGGCCAAAGGCCGAAGCCGCGCGGCCCGAGGAGCTCGCGCGGGTGGCGCTCACCTGGCTCGACGCCCACGACGACACGAAGGCGGAACGCCTGCTCGCCCGCGCCCGCCGGAAGGCGGCGAGCGGCGAGGCTGAGCGCGCACGCACCGAAGCTCTCGTGGACTTCGCAAGCGCCCGACTCGCCGATCGGCAGGGCGCCCCACCGGCCCAGGTGGTCCACGCCCTCGAAGGCCTCGCAAAGCGGGGCTTCGACGGCTTCGAGCTGCGCCTGGCGTTGGGGTTCGCGAGCCTGCGGGCCAAAAATGCGGCGGAGGCGGTGGCGCATCTCGAGAGGGCCACACGCTTTGCACCCGACCAGGTCGAAGCATGGTCGATGCTGGCAGAGGCCTGCGACCTGGCGCACGACCCGCGCGCGGAGCTCGAGGCCCGCATCGCCGCGTTCTTCCTGGATCCCCAAAGCGGCCGGATGGCCACACGGCTCATCGAAGCGGCCCGCCAACTGGGAGCCCAAGACAAAGTGGCAAGGCTGGCCCCCTGGGTGGTGTTCGTGGTGCCCGATGATCCGCAAATTCACGCCGCCCAGGGGCGCGCCTTACAGGCTCTCGGGCGCTACCGGGAGGCCACGCTGGCCTACGGGCACGCCCTCGCCTTCGGGCATCCCGAGCCCGACGAGCTCAAACGAGCCCTGGCTCAGCTTCACCGCAGGCTCGGTGAGCGCAAGCCCCAAAACGAAGCCTCCACCACGGCGCCGTTGCTTCAAGGACCCGCGCCGTCCCTGCCGCCATGAGCGGTGGCCAAGGGCACCGGGGCGCGCTACGAACGGCGCCGTGATTCGTCTCGACCAAGTCAGCAAACAACACGGGAACCAGATCCTCTTCGTCGAGGCCGCTGCCGCCTTGTTCAGGGGAGAAAAGGTGGGGCTCGTGGGACCCAACGGTGCAGGCAAGTCCACCATTTTTCGGCTCATCATCAAGGAAGAGAGCCCCGACGAGGGTCAGGTCTCGATCGACAAGGGCATCTCCATCGGTTACTTCAGCCAGGACGTGGGCGAGATGTCCGGGCGCACCGTCGTGGCAGAGGTCATGGATGGCGCCGGGCCCGTGGCCGCATTGGCCGTGGAGCTCAAGCAGCTCGAGCTCGACCTTGCCGACCCTGACAAAGCGGACCACATGGACAAGCTTCTCGAGAGGTTTGGTGAGGTCCAGGCCCGTTTCGACGAGCTCGGCGGCTACGCTCTCGAGGCGCGCGCCCGCGAGATCCTGGCAGGCCTCGGCTTCGCAGACGAGGTCATGGACGGGGACGTGGGCAAGCTCTCGGGCGGCTGGAAGATGCGTGTGGCGCTGGCGCGCATCCTGCTCATGCAACCGGACGCCATGCTGCTCGATGAGCCCTCGAACCACTTGGACATCGAATCGCTCATTTGGCTCGAGACGTTTCTCAAGGGCTACGAAGGGGCGTTGCTGATGACGAGCCACGATCGCGAGTTTTTGAACCGCATCGTGACCCGCATCATCGAGATCGACGGCGGCACGCTCACCTCGTATACGGGCAACTACGATTTTTACGAAAAACAGCGCGCGCTCAACGAAGCCCAGGCAGAGGCGGCCTACCAGCGCCAGCAAGCCATGCTGGCCAAGGAGATGCGCTTCATCGAGCGATTCAAAGCCCAGGCCGCAAAGGCCGCGCAGGTCCAGTCGCGCGTCAAGAAGCTCGACAAGATAGAAAAGGTGGAGCCCCCGAAGCGACGAAAGACGCTCGACTTCGAGTTTCCCGCCTGTGCCCGATCGGGCGAGGACGTGGTGAAGATCGAACGGGTGGCAAAGGCCTACGGCAGCAAGATCATCTACGACCGTCTCGACCTGTTCGTGAAGCGCAAGGAGCGATGGGCGATCATGGGCGTCAACGGCGCCGGAAAGTCCACGCTGCTCAAGCTGGTTGCAGGACAAACGCTTCCAGACGCGGGCACCGTCACGGTCGGGGCCAGCGTACAGATGGGCTACTTCGCCCAGCACGCGATGGAGGTCCTCGAAGGGGACAAGACGGTGTTCGAGCAGCTCGAGGCCGCGTTCCCCCTTGCCAACATTGGCTCGCTGCGCTCCCTGGCCGGGTGCTTTGGGTTCTCGGGCGACGACGTGGACAAACCCTGTCGCATCCTTTCGGGCGGTGAAAAAGCGCGGCTGGTCCTGGCCCGCCTGCTCTACGCGCGACCCAACTTTCTGGTCTTCGACGAGCCTACCAACCACCTGGACATGTCCACCAAGGACATGATGCTGCGGGCCCTTGGCGACTACGAGGGCACGATGTTGTTCGTGTCTCACGACCGGCAATTTTTGGCCGCGCTCTCGAACCGGGTGCTGGAGCTCACACCCGAAGGCCCCGTACCCTATGGCGGAGGATACCTGGAGTACGTGGCACGCAGCGGCCACGAGGCGCCCGGGCTGCGTTGACGCTCACGAGCGCTCGAGGGCGAGGGCGTCCACCGGGAAGCCCTCGCCTTCGGACGACACGCCCGGGGGCCGGGAGGCCGCCGGGGCAACCGGAAAGGTGACCACGAAGCACGTACCCTCGGCCGAGCGCACCTCGATGCTTCCGCCGTGCTCCACCACGATCTGTTGCACCAACGCCAGGCCAAGACCCGTTCCGCGCTCCTTCGTGGTGAAGAAGGGATCAAAGATCTTGTCGACCAGCTCGGCAGGAATGCCGGGCCCACTATCACAGACCTCGAGCGCGAGCTGATCTTCGCCACGCCGCTGCAGCGTCAGGGTGAGCGCACCGCCGTCCGGCATGGCCTCCATCGCGTTGCGCACCAGGTTCAGCAGAGCTTGTCGCAGCTGGGCCTCGCCGGCGATGACATCCGGCAGGCCCAAAGCCACGTTCACGCTCACCTTGACACCGGCCCGCTCCAGCTCCGCCCGCGAAAAGGCGACCACGGAGTGCACGATGCTCCCCAAGTCCTCACGCTCGCGCCTTGCCTGGGGCAGACGGACGAAGCGCAGATACGACTCCGTGATCTCGCTCAAGCGGTCCACCTCGCGCGCAATCGAAGAGACCAAGCGCCGCGCTTCTTCGTCACCCGCTTGCACCTCGTCGCCGAGCAGCTCGGCGTTGAGTCCGATCGAGGCCAACGGGTTGCGGATCTCGTGGGCAATCTGAGACGCCATGCGCCCGATGGTGGCCAGACGCTCGCTTTGGATGAGCCGATTTTCGCGCTCTTGCAGGGCGATCGCCATGGCGTCGAACTCGCGGGCGAGCTCGCCGATCTCGTCGCGCGAGGCCACGCCCAAGCGGCGGTCGTAGTGGCCCCCCGCCACCTCACGCGCCTGCTGACGGAGCACCCGGAGCGGCCGCAGGGTGCGCATCATCGACAGCGCCACCATGACCGCCACGACCGCGCTGCCAAGGCCGAGCAACATGGCCAGGCTCCTGGCAGCTTCTTCGTCGGCACGCAGCTCGGCCGCGATGCGACGACTTTCCCGCCGTATCACCCGCTTGAGCCGGTCGAGGCGGTACGTGAGGTTGGTGAGGTCGCTCGTGAACCTTCGGCGTTCCTCGGCATCCTCGGTGGCCTCGAAGGCTCCCAGCTTGGACCTCGCGTGCGCCAGTTCCTCGCGCAGCTGGCGAATCTGGTCGGTAAACCGGGCGAAGTCGGGCGCTCCGGGCAGCCCCGGCGCGTCCTCTCCGTAAAGTGCGATCGCCGCCAGGGCCGCCTCGATGCGCTCGTCGGCCTGAACGAACAAAAGCGGGCGCGTGGGATCCGGGCGACGCGTCGCCGTTTTGGGAAAGTCGTTCAGCTTGCGCCAGGCCGCGTCCATCTCGAGTTGCACGTCGAAGAGCGCCTGACTGGCCACCACCCGCGCCCGGGTGCGGTGCATGTAGACCAGCGTCAAGACGCTGCTGCCCACGAGCATCGCCGCGAGAGCCGTGTAGGCCAAAAAGATCTTTCCCGAGACGCCGAGTCGCATGGGGCCCGCCCTGTCGGGGCGCGCATAGAGAGTACTGCGGCCCGGGAGCGGACGCATGGATTCTCCGGGTCCAGCTCACCCCACAGGTTTCCTGTGCGCCGGATCGCCCCACGCGGGGGCTCCGCGAAGAACTTAGACGGCCCGTGGAGGCACCCAACACAAATCGTACGTAGCCTGCCCGAAGCGTTGACACGAAGGGCATCGTAGGGAAGTATGCGCGACGTAAGCGACACAAGCATGATGAGCGGTCGACTCCTAGTTTTCGTTGGGTTCGTGGGGGTTGCGTCTGGGGCGCTGGGCATCCAAAAGGCGCAGGCGCAGCAGCCCGCAAACGTACCGCTCGCGGTTTTGGGGCTGGAGGCCACGGACGGGGCCCCCTCCTCGGTGGCCAATACCATCACCGACGCTCTCCGACAGAAAGTCGCGAACGCCAAGGGGTGGAAGCTGGTGCCCGGCAAGGACATCATGGAGGTGAAGCTGGTCTTTTCCTGCCCCGACGAGGCACCGTCCTGCATGGCTCAGGCCGCCAAGAGCCTCGGGGCCGAAAAGCTCATCTTCGGGAGCGTGAAGAGAGCTGCCGACGGTTATCTCGTGACTTTGAAGATGCTGGATGCCTCGAAGGCGCGGGTGGACGCCTGGGTGGCCGAACAGATCGCGCGCACCCAGGCCACCGGTCCCGCAATCCGCGGACCCGTACAAAAGTGGTTTTCCACCCTGACGGGCGCGGGCGCCAGCGGCACCATCCGCGTGACCTCCGATGTCGTGGGTGCCTCCGTGCTGCTCGACGGACTGCCCGTGGGCGTCACGATGGACGAGCCGCTCGAGCTGGGTGGCATCGCGACGGGGCGCCACGAGGTCGTGGTGTCGAAGCCGGGCTATGAGCCCGTGCGCCGCGACGTGGACGTCGTCGGCGGCGAGGTGGTCAGCTTGACCGCTCCGCTGGACGCGGTGGCTCCGGTTGCCGCACCCCCTCCGGTCGGGGGTGAGGCCCTCGGAACGGCCGAGACGGTCCCGGCCGAAGAAGGCGACGGAACGGGCATGAAGATCGCGACGTGGAGCACGCTCGGCGCCGGAGCCTTGGCCTTGGCATTGGGCGTGAAGTTTAGCTTGGATGTGCGCCAGGCCGACAGCGACCTCGACCCACTCCGCCGCTTCCCCTGCGAGCCCACCTCTACGGTGAAGGACTGCAACGAAGCCGGCGAACGCGTGGGGGGCCTGTCCCCCGCCGAGAGCGACGAGGCGCAGCGCATTTTGGATGACGCCCAGGGCCTCAGGGCCCTGCAATGGGTGTTTTACGGCGCCAGCGCCGCCCTTTTGGGGACCGGCCTGTACCTCTACTTTAAAACGTACGCTTCACCCGACGACCCCGACGGCGGGGACCTTGCCCTGGCGAAGCGGATTCGGATGGCCCCGGTTTTGACTCCGGGCGGCGGTGGCGTGTCGGCCCGCCTTTCCTTCTGAGTTCCAGGCGCGCCGCCCCGTCAGGAGGCCTCTCGCGAGCGGGTCACCAAGGGTGCACCGCCCGGCGTGCGGACCTTGCGCTTGCGGCTGAGTTCATCCAAAAAGCGCTCGGGCCCCACGCCAACCTGCGCGCGCAGTTTCGCCAAGTGTTGCCGTTCGTGCCACCAACACCACGAAAGACTCAGGCCCGCGGCTCCCGCGCAGCCGAGGGCGGCGGCCAGGCCCGAAACGCCCTGCCCCAAGAGCAAACCGAAACCTGACAGGGCCATGCCACGGGCCGTCAGCGAGCGGAGACCCAGCCTCTGGGCGGCGCCCATCTCGATGCGAAAGCTCACGCGGGTTCCGTTGCCCTCTGCGCACACCACCGTTTCCACCCTGCTGGCGGGCCCGAAGCTGTAGCGCTCCGCAAACGCCACCGAACGGGCCAGGCCGGGAAACAGGCCCTCGGCCCGGACCCACTCGATGCGGTCACCATGGTGGCGGTGCACCACCATGAGCTGTTCGGCCATGAACTGTTCGAGCGCGCGGCTCACCCGGCCAGGTCGCCCCGGCACGTGCCGTTCGACCCACACCCGTGCGGCGCCCAGGAGACGCTCGAGAGGTTTGGGGGGAACCGACGCCAGCTGGCCCCGGTTCAGCTCGGCCAAAGCCTGCTCCATGACAGGAGCCGAAAGCCCCACCTCCTCCCCGAGCCGGGTAAGGTCATCCGGGTCGATCTCGTCGTCGGCCCTCGCCTCACGGGCGGCTTCCAGCTCGGCCGCCCGCCTCAACACCATCTCGACCTGCACACGTGTGAGCTTCGAGGTCACTTCAGGATTATCCCAGAAAGCCGGACGAGGCGCCCGCCGCCGCAAACGGTGTTCAGGGTGGCGACGCTGGCGGGGGGGAACCGGCGGGGGGACCCGAACGAAGCCCAAAGACGCGCCGGACCACCCAGCCGTACAGCCACTGGGGGGTGATCGGGTGGAGGTAGCGCGACACGAACGAAAGCGGCCCCACGAAGTAGCGAAGGCGCGGACGCCGGCATGTGGCGGCGAAAAAGATCGCGCGCACCACCACATTCACATCGCCTTGCGGAGCTTGGGCGTTCAGGCGCTCGAACCGCTCCGCGAGGGCCAGGTAGCGAGAGGAAGCGCGCCCTCCCCCCACACGCACCTGGTTTTTCTGCAGGGCCGTGGGGAAGGGGCCGGGCAGAATCGAAGCCACGCGAATGCCGAACGGCGCCAGCTCGTAGTGAAGCGCTTCGCCCAGCGCCTCGAGCGCCGCCTTCGAGGCATGGTAGGGCCCGAGCATCGGGATGACCGAGAGCGCCGCGAGCGAGCTGACGTTCACGATGCGCCCCTGCCCCTGCGCATGCATGGCCGGAAGCACGGCACGACAGAGCCGCAAGGCCCCGAGCACGTTCGTTTCGAGCTGGGCCTGGAGCTCGTCGGGATGGGTTTCCTCGACGGGTCCCACGCAGAAGTAGCCCGCGTTGTTGACGAGAACGTCCAGCGTTCCCCCCGTCGCCGCCAGGACCTCCTCCACGGCCGCGCGCACCGAATCGTCATCGGTCACGTCGAGCCGAGGCGTCGTCAGGGACCAGCCGTTCGCAGTGGCCTCCTCCCGCAGGGGGGCTCCAGCGCTCGGGGTCCGCAGGGAGGCAAAGACCCGAAAGCCCCGAGAGGCAAAAAGCCGAGCCGCCGCCTGGCCAAAGCCACTCGAGCAGCCCGTGATCAGCACGGAGGGTTGACGTTGAGCCTCAGACACGTCCAAGCCCCCACAAAAGGCCCACCATGAGGCTGCCCCAGGCGACGGTGCCCACGAGCCAGGTATGCCGGGGCCAGCGCTTGATGCGCGTGAGCAGCCGCGCACCGAGCGAGACGTTGAGCGTCGACAGCACACTCAGGAAGGCCATCCACATCGCCGCATGACCTTCCTCCCGATCGGGACCATATGCAAACGACAATGCGCCCGAAAGGAACAACGTGGCCAGGGCGAGCTGCCCGATCGCCCGCCGGCCGAGGCGCGCCCGCAGCTGGGCCGCGCGAACGTGTTTGAGACCTGGAACGGGGACCTTCATGGCTAAGGCTCACCGCACATGACTCGTGACTATCGTCTTTGGACCCCGGACGCAAAGCCTTTGCAGGCCTGCCAGCGCCGACCGGTGGCAGAGGAAGTCAGCCGTGTGCACCTGCCGCTTTGTCCAGCTCCCGGCACCTCGTAGGATGGGCCCGTGCCGAACGATAGCTATCTGGTCATGGACATCGAGACCATCCCCGATCGGGACGTCCATACGCCCCCCGAGGCGGCCCCTGGGGCCGAGAGGCCCTTTCCGCCGCTCTTTGCGTGCCGAACGGTGGTCATCGGGGTGCTGTGGCTTAGCGAGGATCTCTCGGTCAAGCGGCTGGGCACGATTGGCGACGGTCACGACGAGGCCGAGAGCTTGAGGGCCTTCTCCGAGTTCATGAACAAGCACCGGCCCCACCTCGTCACGTGGAACGGGCGAGGCTTCGATCTGCCCGTGTTGGCGCTCCGGGCCCTTCGCCATGGCGTGCCCTTCCCCTGGTACTACCGCGACAAGGACTTCCGCTTCCGGTTCAGCGAAGCGGGGCATCTCGATCTGTGCGACTTCCTGTCCGACCACGGAGCGGCCTCGCGGACCTCGCTCGCGGGGGCGGCCAAGCTCATCGGTTTGCCGGGCAAAGATGGCGTGGACGGCAGCCAAGTCGAGGGGCTCTTCCACGCGGGGCAAATGGAGGCGCTCAAGGCGTATTGTCTTTCCGACGTGGCACAGACCGCCTTCGTATTCCTTCGTTACCGGCTGCTCGTGGGGACCCTGGATCGCGCGGCCTACCAAGCAGCCGCCCTGGGCCTGCTGGACACGTTGGCGGCCGATCCCCGCTTTGAGCGCCTCCTCCAACAGACCGACGTTGCACGCCTGCTTCTTTCCCCCGCCGAAGGCGGGACTGCGCCCGGCCCCACCTGAGGCCCCCGGTCTCAGCCCGGCAGGGCCCCCGAAGCGGCCGCGCGGCGCCGGACCTCGGCCTCGAGAGCCTTGAACATGCCCGGCAACGACGCCGAGACCAGCCCGTCGACGATTTTCCGCAGCATGAACCCCGGAACGGGCGCCCTCACGGAAAGAGTCACGAAGTACGCGACGCTCGTGCCCCCCTCCTCGGCCGCGAGGCGCCAGCCCCCTTCGTTTTGGTCCACCACGTCTCCTTCCACGAAGGTCCAGGACACGGAGAGCGCCTGAGGGTCACAGACCAGGTCCAGCACGTAACGCACCGGGAGCAGCATCGGCAGCTTGAACTCGGCCCTCGTTCTTTGGCCGTCGACCTCGAGCACCCGGGCCTCGGACATCTCTTTGAAAACTTGGGGGTAAGAGGGGATGTCGGCGATGACGTCGAAGATTGCGCGGGGCGCCAGGCCGGTAAAACTCTGACGCCGGCGGACGGGTTCAAGGGGGGTGCTCATCCACCGATGAGCTATCAGGTCGCAACGGCCCGGGCAATGCTGCCTCCGCTCCGGCGCGGGGGCACGGCAGATCGCGAGGGCTGCCCGGCGCGTAAATTCCCTTTGTGCGAACCCGAGCCCCGATCAACGATGAAAGCGTCACGATTCGGGCCTCTTCCTGGTTACCTGCATGCCCAACCCCTTCGTTCCTCAAGACACCCAAGCGCGCTATCTCATCGACCGCCCTGCGGGCGTGGCCCACATCCGGCTCGACCTGGCCCTGGATTTTGCGGCGCGGACGCTCTCGGGCTCGGCCGCGCTCACCCTGCGTGTGCGCCGCGAAGGCCTTTCGGCCGTGACCCTGTCGGCCGTGGACATGGAACTTCACGGCGTCACCGTGGATGGCGTGGCCGTTGCCCTCGCTGACGTGGCCTATGACGGCTCTAGCCTTCGGGTGCCCCTGCATCCGCCAAGGCCCCGAGGCAGCACGCTGGACCTGGTCGTGGCCTACACGGCCCGACCCACCAAGGGTCTTTACTTTTTAGCCCCCGACGAGAACGACCCCGATCGCCCGGAACAGTGTTGGACCCAGGGGCAGGACGAAGACGCACGGCACGTGTTTCCCTGCATCGATGTGCCCGCCGAAAAAGCAACCACCGAGCTCATCTGCCTGGCCCCGCGAGACAAGGTGCTGCTTTCAAACGGCGATCTGCTGGAGCGCTCGGACGTCGAGCCGAACCAAACCCGCTGGCACTACAAGCTCTCGAGCCCCCAGGCCAGCTATCTCGTCACCTTGGTGTGCGGGCCGTTCGCCGAGATGCGCGATCATGCCTCCGAAACGAACGTGGATCTCTACTATTTCCTGCCACCTCACCGGGTGGCGGACGGCCAGCGCGCGCTCGCAAAGACCCCGCGCATGGTCGATGTTTTCTCGAAGCTCATCGGCATCCCCTACCCCCACCGGCGCTACAGCCAAGTGTTCGTGGCTGACTTCATTTTTGGGGGCATGGAGAACACCACCGCTACCACGCTCACCGAACAGGCGCTGCTCGATGAACGCGCAGCGCTCGACCACGACGTCGAGCCCCTCGTTGCCCATGAGCTTGCGCACCAGTGGTGGGGCGATCTCGTCACCTGCCGCGAGTGGCCCGAGGCGTGGCTGAACGAGGGTTTCGCCACGTATTTCGAGTACGTCTGGTTCGAGCAGGATCGCGGCCGCGACGAAGCCGATTGGCATGCCCTCGCGCAACTCGACCACTACCTCCACGAGGCCAACGAATACCAGCGGCCCATCGTCTGCCGCCACTTCCGGGCCCCCATCGAGATCTTCGACGGCCACCTTTACGAAAAGGGCGGACGCGTGCTGCACATGCTGCGGCACCTGGTGGGAGACGACGCCTTCTTCGAAGCGCTCGGTACCTACGGCCGGCGCCACGCGGGGGGCACCGTGGAGACACGTGACCTGGTCCGTGTCTTCGAGGAGGTCACCGGTCGGTCCCTGGATCGCTTCTTCGATCAGTGGGTGTTGCGTCCGGGTCATCCGGATCTCCGCGTGACCTGGGTTTGGGATGACGAGCGTAAGGTTGGGCAGCTCAAGGTGGTCCAGACCCAGGCCGGGGACAACGTTGCCGCCTACGAGCTTCACGTCGACGTGGGCTTCGAGATTGAGGGCCGTCTCGTCACCCAGCGGTTCTCGATGGGCGAGGCCCGGCAGGCCATCGACATGCGCCTCGAGCGAAGCCCCACGATGGTGGTGTTCGACATTGGCGGCACGCTCCTTGCGACCGTGAAGCTGGAGTTGCCGCCCCCCCTCCTCATGCGCCAACTGGCAGCGGGTCCCGCGGCCATCGATCGGATCGCCGCCGCCCGCGCCCTGGGCGACGTGCCGGAGCCCCGCGTGGTCAAGGCTCTCGCCAAGGCCGCCCTCGAGGACACGTTCTGGGGCGTGCGCGCCACGGCGGTCACGCAGCTTGGGCAGATGGCCCCCCGCACCGACGCGCTCGACGCCCTCCTCCCGGCACTGTCCGCATCTGACCCCCGCGTGCGACGGGCAGCGGCAGCGGCACTTGGAAACTTCCGTGGGCACCCGCAGGCGGCCGACGCGCTGGTCGCACGCCTCGGATCAGGCGACGACAGTGTGTTCGTCCTTGGCAACGCGGCGCGCGCGCTGGGCCAAACCCGGGACCCGCGCGCGGTGGCGTTGCTGCCCACGCTGTTTGCCACCCCATCGTTTCAAGACACCGTCAAGGTGGGCGCGCTCGACGGTCTCGGCGCGAGCTCCTCGGAGGCCGCCATCGACCCCCTCATCGCCGCATATCACCCGGGGGCCAGCGCGGCAGCTCGGCGGGCGGCTTTGAAGGCAGTTGCCCAGGCGGCCGAAGGCACCACCCACAAGCGCCGCGTCCGCGAGCACCTGGAAGGGGCGCTCGGGGATCGTGACTTCACGGTGAGGGCGGCGGCGGCGATAGGGCTTCTGACTCTACGCGACCGCAAAGCTGAGCCCGCACTCGAAGCCGCGCTGCGCCGCGAGACCGATGGCCGTGCCCAGCGCTTCATCGACCGAACGCTGCGACACTTACGAGATCCGGGTGCCGACGACGGCACCTTGGGCACACTGAAGGCCGAGGTGGAGAGGCTGCGAGATACGCTCAAGGGGATGCAGGAGCGGGTCGAGCGACTGGAGACCCCCGCCGTCTCGGTGCTTCCCGCAAAGCCGCCTGCAACGAAACCCCCACGACGGCCCAGGCCTGCCGCCCGGCGCGAAGACAAAAAGCCTCGCTCGAAGCCTCGCCGCTGACGCCCGCGACGCACGCCGTGTCAGCTCAAAATGACACCCCCTCGGGTACCACGAAGCCCGATGCGCCTGCGTCGGCCGAAGGGAAAGGTGCGCCCCGCCTTGGGCCTGTGCCCCCATCACCGAGGGGGCCCGTGCCCGCATCAGGCCTGCGTTTGAAGCCCAACATCTCCTGGGTTTCGGTGGGCCGCACGAGCACCACGCTCAGGCGATCGTCGCGGTCCGTGAACAAACGGGTGTGGTACTCGAGATAGCCGTCAGCCTTGATCACGATGTCCATGGGGCCGCTGCGCCGGGGGCGCTCGATGACGAGCGGCGGCTCACCCAGCTTCTCGCGCCCCCAATAAACGAGGGGCCGCGCGTGGCGCGGGGACACCTCGAGCTTCAGTTTCACGGTTTTCGACTCGGGGTTCTCTTCGGGAGCCTCGGTGCTGAGCGTCTCATCCCGCGCCAGGTCGTCTTCTTCCGGGTCCGCGGGCAGCCCGGCATCGATTTCGACCGGGGCGACAGGAGCGGCGTGCGGCGGCTCCTCGTGCCCCTTGAGGGTGCCGAGGCCCCCGCGTGCACCTGCAGGATCGGGGCGCTCGCATGCGCTCGCCGTCACGAGGACAGCGCCTGCCGCCCAACAGAGAATTTTTATCGCGCCCCTCATGCCTCGTTCCCCTCCCCGGCTCCGGGGGCCGCTCCGCCCGATTTGTCTTGCGGGCTGCCCGAAAGAGGCGGCGGCCTCGACGTGGGGTAGTCCGCGCCCGGACGCTTCACGTAGCCGTCGATCGGCGCCTTGAGCTTGCCTTTGATGTTGCCTTCGAGCACCTCCACCGGCACCGGCGGATCGAGCAGGTAGTAATACCCACGCACCGGCAGCCTGAGGTCGAAAATCTTCTCGTCTTTGTAGAAGGAGCGCCGAAAATCGAGCGTCACGGGCCCCATGGTCTGCATCTTCCGATGCGACAGCACGAAAGAGAACAGGCGCACCGCCAAGTTGTTGTAGAGCCGGTGGCAGCCGTGCGAAAAGCGGCCGAGCAACGAACGGTAATCGGAAGACCCGTGAGATCGGATGCCGTTGTCGAAGTAAGTGACTTTGCCGTCACGGTGAACGCGCTTTTCCACGTGGATCGCCATCGCCAGCCCATAGGCCGAAAGATAGCCCGGGCCAACCTCGTCGTAGTTCGTCACCCACTGGGAGCGGCCGTTGACCACCTTCCGCTTGACCATGCCTCCAAGGGGCGTGCTCTCCGGCGGGATCCAGACCGGCGCCGACACGATGTGCCTCCACACCCGCGGCCCCACGTCCGAGCCCTTGTAGCGCATGTAATCGTGCCCGTCGGAGGCCATCTCCGTGCGCCACCCTCCGATCGTGCTCCGCCACTTCACGAGCGGGATCTGCTGCCCGTTCCAGCGGGTAAACAGCGTGAGTGTGGGCAAGAGTCGACGGGGTTGGGGTTGTTTTTCTCCCTTGTCGTCGAAGGGAAAATCGTACCAGATATCGCCCCGATCAATCTCGACGAACAGATCCATGTGCTCGAGGTAGTAGTCCGGTTTTCGCGGGAAAGGCACCGCAACCTTGAGCCACTGAAAGTCTCGCGGTGCATGGCGTTTGAAGAACGCCGTGGCGTCCTCCGGCGTCTCGATGCCGAGCCAGTCGAGCGTGGCCTGAGTGGCTTCACTCACGAGATCCGGAATGGGGACCTCGACACCGGCGGCGTCCCGGTAGGTAGGCGCGGGGCGGGGCGTGCCGTCGCGCTTGGGCGGGGGCGCCACGCTGCCATCCTCGAGAATGCCTCCCGCGTGGGTGGCCCGCTCAGCCAACACACGCCGTAAAGCTGCAAAGTTGTTGTCGCCGATGGAACGGGTCATGGCCTCGAGGGTGCCGCGACCGATGTCGGCCCGATCGAGGAGCATGTTTTCTTCCTGGAACTCGACCACGGCTGCGCGCAGGGCCCCGTCGTAGAAGCCGGGCTTGTGCTTCCCCGGGTCCATCCGCCCCTCGCAGAGCATGCGCTTTTCCACCTCGGCCAAAGCGGCCCGTTTGGCGGCAAACTCGAGGTGGCTACGCGCCTCCTTGATGGCCCGCGCCTGGGACGGGTCTTCGAGGGCCGCAAGGGCCGCCACGTCCGCAAGTCCCCGTTCAGCGAGCACCTTCGCCAGGCGAGCCCCGCGCTTATCATGTTTGGCAAGCTCATCTCGTTCGGTGCGCTCGCCCCACGCCGGGATGCCATGCGTTCCGAGCAGCGCCTCCGTGTCGACGCCGGAACAGTCTCGGCCCTCGTCGGCAAGGAAGCGCTCACGCAGCACCGAAAGCGCGGGCGGAATGCCGAAGAGCTCGAGGTAGTTTTTGCCCCCGGCCGGTAAGGGCTGACCGTCACCATCGGTCTTGTCGTTCGCCAGACCGACGAACACCTGCCGGTAGCGGTTCACCAGCGGCTTTCCATCCGCCGTCTGCCCATCCTCGAAGAGCCTCGGCGCCCACTCATCGCGCAGATCCACCACCACGAGCCCCGCACCGCGGGCCTGCTCGGCGTCCACGAGCCGCTCGCTTTCCTCCCACACCTGGATGGCGCGACGCTCGGGAGGAAGACGCTCCGTGGCCGCGGGCCTTAGGGCCTCCGGCGCGGGCACGTGCGGCTTGGGAACGGGAGCTACGGGAGCTCCCTGCGGATCCGGTTCCGTGGACGGGCTCGGGGATTGTGACGTGGGCCTCGAGGCGTTCGAGCATCCCGCCCACAGAGCCGTACAGCTCACGACGGCGAACACCACGGTCCCTGCCGATCTGCGCCTCTGCGAAGACCGATTCTGCGATGGCATGGACATTTCCGCTGTTTTACGTCGTTCGGCACGATGGAGCCAATTTGCCTGCGAAGTTGACTTCTCCTCCCAAGGTGCGCGAAACATCGCCGCATGAAGCGCCTGTGTAGGCTTTGGGCTCTCGTCACCCTCGCCGCAACCACTTCGGCCTCTGCGACGGAAGTGGGCACCACGCGGCAGGTCGGCGTGGGCTTCGCGCTCGGCGACCCTACGGGCCTCGTGGCCAAGTGGTTCCTGGGGAACGGTAATGCCCTCGACGCAGGCTTGTCGCTGTTCTCCGCGTTCGGGCGCTGCCGCGTCGAGGGGGCGTGGGAGGGCTGCGGCAGCCGCACGAACGTGGCCCTCAACCTGGATTATCTCTGGCAGGAGACCCTGCTCGAAGAAACGGGCCGCCTCGACTGGCACGTCGGCGCCGGAGGCCGCATCTGGCTTTACACCGGGGACGACCGCGCCAACGACTTCGCCTTCGCGGGACGCCTGCCCGTGGGGCTCGACTACATGCCGCCGCGGCCCGATCGGCTCGAACTCTACCTCGAGTTTGCGCCCATCTTCTACGTCTTGCCCAGCCTGAACCTTTACCTCGAGGCGGCGCTCGGGGGACGCTTCTACTTCTGACCTCCCTGCGGGCAGGCAAAATCGGATTCAGGGCGCGAGCGTTTTGCGGCTCACCTCGACGAAGCTCCGCTCCCGCGCATCGTGGGCGTAGGTGTGAAGCTCGATACCCCGGCCGTCCTCACGGAACCCGTAGACGTTGTAGCGGGCGCGCCCCTCCGCAGGGCCCGCGTACGAGGCCGACCCTGCCCCAACCGCCATGATGCGGCTGCCCCGAGGCCCTTCGAGAACGGCCGCCTCGTCCCGGTGGTCGTGGCCGTGCAAGACGAGGTCCGCGCCCACCCGGGCGAGGACCTCGGCCAGCGCCCCCCGGTCCCTGAGGTTCCGGTCCTCCCCTTTGCGGTGAACCACCGGGGGGTGATGCATCAACACCACGCGGACGCGACGACGCACGTCATCGTCCCCCAAAATGGCCTCTAGGCGGCGCAGTTGGGCAGGACCGATCTCACCCCAAGCCCCGAAGTCTCCCGTGGGCACGCAGGTGTTCACCGCCACCAGGGCGAGAGGTCCTCGTACACGAACGAAGGGGTACGCCTCGCGGCTGTCGGTCCCCGCCGCACCTCCACCCCCGCGCTCGGCGTGCTGGTAGGCGGCAAAGAGAGACTCGAAGGCACCCGTACGGGTGACGTCGTTTACGTACGCATCGTGGTTGCCCGGAATGACCGTGACGTCTGCCGGCGGGCCCGCGTACCGTTCGAGCCACCGGCGCCCCGCCTGCCACTCGGACACCCACGCCACGTTGCCCACGTCACCCGTGAGCGCCACGTGGTCCGGGCGCTGCGCCGCCAGGTGCTGCCCGAGGCTCTCGAGCAGGTCCATCCGGTGCTTGCGCCAACGGTTGACGACGATGTTCGCCGCCCCGAGAAGACGCTTTCCCAGAAGCCCTCGCAGTGACAGGCCCGCGAGGCCAAAAGCGCGGAAGTGGGGGTCGGTGACATGGGCCAATCGAAACATCGCGAGGCGAACCCTAGCAGCCCTCCTGGAAAGCTCCCGTGCGGCCATGCGCGACGGAGAAAGCTCCAGCACCCTTCGATTCGGCACCCGAGGCCGTTGCCTCCGCGCTCGCCTGCTATACACGGACCGCTCCCGTGTCGCTCCACGCTGAATTTCGCGGCCTCCATCGGGGCGTATGGGTACTTTCGGGCATCCGCCTGGTCGTGACCTGGGGCTTTTCGATGGTGCTGCCCTTGCTCACGTGGCACCTCGCCACCCAGCGCGGGGTCTCGGCCGTGACCGCGGGTCTCATTTGGACCGTTGCGAATGCCTTCGGGGCCGTGATGCAGTGGCTGGCCGGAGAGCTCTCGGATCGCCTCGGGCGCAAGCCCCTGATGTTCGTGGCCAGTTTGCTCCGCGTGCTGAACCTCCTGGCGCTGGGTTACGCGATCGCCGAACAGGCCCCGATTCCGGTCATCGGCAGCCTCTGTGTAGCCAACGGCATCCTGAGGGCCTTCTTCGACCCCGTGGCCAACGCGCTCGTGGCCGACCTCGTGCCCGACACCCAGAGGGTGGCTGCCTTCTCCTTGCAGCGGCTCGGCACCAACGTCGGCTGGTCCGCGGGTCCCGTGGTGGCCGGCTTGGCTCTGACGGGGGGGATCGCCTATAGCCGCCTCTTCTATTGGAGCGCGCCCGTGACCTTGCTGGCGGCGGGCGGCTTGCTGTTGATCCCCTCACAGCGGCGGGGGCGCCCCCGCGAGCCGGGGGAGGGGAACGGACGGCTGGCCAACCTGCTCGCCTACCGTCACGACCACCGCCTGCTGTGGTTCCTCGCGGGCACCTTCGCTTTCTTCGTTCTCCAGGCGCAGATGTTCGTGACCCTCTCCTATTACGCAGCGCGCACCCTGCACCTCACCCAGGTCCAGGTCACCCATCTGTACACTCTGAACGGGCTCCTGGTGGTGGCGCTCCAGCTGCCCGCAGTGGCCTTCATTCGGCGGATCGGGCGGCAGCGCGCCCTGCTTTTGGGCTGCTTGGGCTACGCCGTCTCCTATGCGGCCGTGGGCTTGGCCCTGGGGCACGCGTCGCTGCTCCTCTGCGTGGCCGCCGTGACCCTGTCCGAGGTGGTTTTGGCTCCCAGCCAACAGGCCACCGTTCCCTCTTTGGCGCCTGCGGGCCGGATCGGCGCCTACAGCGGCATCTTCGGCTTGGCCCAAATCACCGGACAATCGGCGGGTCCGCTGCTCGGCGCCTTCGTCCTCGACAGCGTTCCGCCGAGGACTGCCTGGTTTGCATTGGCCCTCTTCGGCGTCCTCGCCGCCATCTGCTATCGTACGGGCTCCCAAGCGGCCTCCCCGGCCCCCGAAACACGCATTTAACAGGCCCGCCGGGGACATTCGCATGCCGAATTATCCCAACAACGGACTAGCTTTTGCGCCCCAGGCGTGATGTATCATGCGCGCCTCAAAACAGGACCCCCCATCATTGGAGAAGCCCCCCGCAATGAGCCGAATCGAGCGCGAGGTACTGCAAGAAGAAGAGAAGGCGAAACTCCTCAAATACTACCGCGACATGCTGGGCATCCGTCGCGTGGAGGAGGCTTCGGCCAAGGCGTATTCGCAGCAGAAGATTGGCGGCTTCCTTCATCTTTATATCGGCCAGGAGGCCGTGGGCGTAGGCGCGGTGGCGGCTCTTCAGCCCACCGACTACGTCATGACCTCTTACCGGGACCACGGCCTGGCCTACGCCAAGGGCATGTCGGCCCGGGCCATCATGGCTGAACTCTTTGCCAAGGAGACGGGCTGCTCGAAGGGTCTCGGCGGCTCGATGCACTTTTTCGACAAGGAAAACGGCTTCCTGGGCGGCTGGGGCATCGTCGGAGCTCACTTGCCCCTGGCGACCGGTGTGGCATTCGCCTCGAAGTACCGAGGCGACGGCCGCGTTTGCCTGTGCTTTTACGGCGACGGAGCCGCCAGCCAAGGCGCCGCCCACGAGGCCATGTCGCTCGCGGCCCTGTGGAAGCTGCCCGTGGTGTTCATCTGCGAGAACAACATGTACTCGATGGGCACCCCGCTTTCGCGCTCGCTCTCGGTAGAGGACACGTCTCAAAAAGCGCTTGCTTACGGCATGGCCCGTGATCGCTTCGATGGCAACGACGTGCTCTTGGTGCGCGACCGCATCGGCGAGGCCGTACGGCGCGCCCGCGAAGAATCCTTGCCCACCCTCATCGAGATTCGCTGCTACCGCTACCGTGGTCACTCGATGTCGGACCCAGGCCTCTACCGCACCAAGGAAGAGGTCGAGGAGATGAAGAAGCAGGACTGTCTGCTCATTGCGCGCACCTATCTCGAGAAGTTGGGCGTGGGTGAAGACAAGTTCAAGGCGATCGAGGCTGAAGTGAAGGCCGAGGTGGACGATGCCGTGAAGTTCGCCGACGAAAGCCCGGTTCTTCCCGCAGAACGCCTGGAAGAGTTCGTCACCGTGGACTGACGCTGACCTCCCTTTCCCTCAAAGAATTCCCACAGGAGCGCCCCCTCAACTATGCGTACGGTTCAGTTCCGAGAAGCAGTTCGCGAAGCCATGTCGGAAGAGATGGAACGCGATGAGTCGATCTTCCTCATGGGCGAGGAAGTTGGCTTCTACAACGGCGCCTACAAGGTGTCCCAAGGCATGCTCGAGAAGTTCGGCGAGCGCCGCGTGATCGACTCGCCTATCACCGAGTGCGGCTTCGCCGGTCTCGGCATTGGCGCGGCGATGGTGGGCCTACGCCCCATCATCGAGTTCATGACGTGGAACTTCTCCATGGTGGCCTACGATCAGCTGATCAACCACGCCGCCAAAACCTTCCAGATGTCGGGCGGTCAGATCAACGTGCCCATCGTCTTCCGCGGCCCGAACGGCCCTGCGAACCAGCTTGGCGCGCAGCATAGCCAGGCCACGGAGTCGCTCTTCACCCACGTGCCGGGCCTCAAGGTGATCGCCCCCGGAACCCCGAAGGACGCCAAGGGCCTCCTCAAGAGCGCCATCCGCGACAACAACCCCATCTGCTTCATGGAATCCGAGGTCATGTACGGTGACACCGGCGAGATTCCCGATGGCGAATACACCATCCCAATCGGCGTGGGTGACATCAAGCGCGAAGGCAGCGACTGCACGATCATCGCTTGGTCGAAGATGGTGAAGGTGGCTCTCCAAACCGCCGAGGCCCTCGCCGCCGAAGGGATCGAGGCCGAGGTGTTGGACCCACGCACGCTGCGCCCCCTCGACGAAGACTTGATCGTTCAGTCCGTCAAGAAGACCGGTCGCTGCGTGATCATCGAAGAAGCCTGGCCGTTCAACGGCGTGGGCTCCGAGATAGCGTACAGGATTCAGAGTCGTTGCTTCGACGATCTCGACCATCCCGTCGAGCGCTTGAACAGCCTGGACGTGCCGGCGCCTTACCACCGCCAGATCGAGATGTCGATCCGGCCGAATGCCGAGAAGGCTGCCAAGCTCGTCAAGAAGGTTCTCTACCTCGAGTAGCCGTGACGCTCCGAGGTGAAACCCGCTTCGATTTTTTGTAGAACGCACCAGAGGGGGCGGCGCTTCGGGGCGCGCGCCCCCACGTCCGTTGTTCGCCCCGCCAGATCAACCCGATTCGAGGAACGAAAGACAAGATGGCTCAGCTCGTCGACATGCCCAAGCTCTCCGACACCATGAAGGAAGGTGTCCTGCGCAAGTGGACCAAGCAGGAGGGAGACAGCATCGAACCTGGCGACGTCATCGCCGAGGTGGAGACCGACAAGGCCACCATGGACTTCGAGGCTTTCGATTCGGGCGTGCTGCTCAAGCGGCTCGTGGCCGACGGCGCCACAGTGCCCGTGGGCGCGCCCATTGCCATCTTCGGCGAGGCCGGTGAGGACACCTCGGCCCTCGAAGCCGAGGCCCAAGGCCGCAAGGGTGGCGCCGCCGCAAAGCCCGCCGGGAACGGCGCCAGCAAGGCCCCTCCCGCCTCCGCCCAGGCCCCCACGGCCGCACCGGCGCCCGCCGCGCCTGCCGTTCAGCCGAAGCCCGCCCCCGCCGCAACTGCGCCGCGCGCATCCGAGGCCGCACCTGCACCCAAAGCCGCACCTACGCAGGGACGCGTCCTGGCCTCTCCCCTCGCCCGCCGTCTGGCCGACGAGCTCGGCGTGGACATCCGCGCCGTCTCGGGTACCGGTCCTGGTGGGCGCGTCGTGGAGCGCGACGTGCGGGCCGCCGCCGCAGCCCCTGCTCCTGCCGCAGCCCCTGCTCCCGCCGCAGCCCCTGCTCCCTCAGGTCCTGCCGACGCCAACCTGCCGAACCCCCTCGTGCCCGAGCGCCGCACGGCGCCTCGGCCTGAAGCGGCCGTGGCCCCGTCGGAAGACACCGTCATTCCGCTCACGCTCATGCGCAAGACCATCGCGCGGCGTCTGCTGGAATCCAAAACGCAGATCCCGCATTTTTACCTCACCGCCGACGTGGACATGGATGCCGCGATGGGCTTCCGGCAGCAGGTGAGCGAGGTGCACGGCGCGAAGCTCTCGGTCAACGATCTCATCCTCAAGGCCGTGGCGCTCGGCCTCAAGCGCAACCCCGAGTGCAACGCCTCGTGGACCGACGAGGGCATCGTACGTTACGCGCGGATCGACATCAGCATGGCCGTGGCCATCGACGAAGGTCTGCTGACCCCGGTGCTGCGCAACGTTGACAAGAAGACGTTGGGACAGATCGCGGAAGAAGCCCGAGCGCTCGCGACGAAGGCCCGCGACCGCAAATTGCGCCCCGAGGAGATGACGGGGGGAACGTTCTCCGTGTCGAACCTGGGCATGATGGGCATTCGCGACTTCAGTGCGATCATCAACCCACCCGAGTCGGCCATCTTGGCCGTGGGCACGGTTCGCAAGGAGCCCGTGGTCAAGGACGACAAGATCGTGATCGGCCAGCGCATGGCATTGACCCTCTCGTGTGACCACCGCGTGATCGACGGGGCCCTTGGCGCGAAGCTGCTCCAGACCATCGTGGGCATCCTCGAGCGCCCGATGACCCTTGCCTTCTGAAGCCACCCGCTCACCCTCGCACAACGTCCATGGCTGAAAAATTCGATCTCGTCGTCATCGGTGCCGGCCCTGGCGGCTACGTGGCCGCCCTCCGCGCGGCGCAGCTCGGTCTCAAGACCGCCTGCGTCGAGCGGGAGCGCGCCGGCGGCATCTGCTTGAACTGGGGCTGCATCCCCACCAAGGCTCTGCTCAAGTCAGCCGCGGCCATGCGGACGGTGAAACACGCAGGTGACTTCGGCATCAAGATCGGAGGCGAGATTACCTTCGACTGGACGCAGGTCATCAAGCGCAGCCGTGGGGTCTCCGACAAGCTTGCGGGGGGTGTCGAGCACCTCTTCCGCAAGTATGGTGTCGAGCACATCACGGGATCCGCCACGTTGACGGGCCGGGGCCGCATGGACGTGAAGACGGCCGGCGGCCTTCGCACCCTGGAGGCACCGCGGATCATCGTGGCCACGGGGGCACGCGCCCGCGCTCTGCCTGGCATCACGCCGGATGGCGAGCGCATCATCACCTACCGGGAAGCCATGGTGCTGCCTGAACGGCCCGATTCCGTGGTCGTCATCGGGGCCGGCGCGATTGGTTGCGAATTCGCCGACTTCTGGAATGCCTTCGGGGCCGAGGTGACCATCGTGGAAGCCGCACCTCGCATCGTGCCCGTGGAAGACGAGGAGGTGTCGGAAGCCCTCACCCGCGCCTTCAAGAAGAAGGGCATCAAGGTCAACGCGGGCTGCAAGGTCACTTCGGTGAAGGTGGAAGGCCAAAAGGTCACCACCACCTTCGAGGGTGCCAACGGTAAGAGCCAAACCGTCGTGAGCGATCGGCTTTTGCTCGCGGCCGGTGTTCAGGCCAATACGGAAGGCATGGGGCTCGAAGGCATGGGCGTGCAGCTCGACCGGGGGTTCATCAAGGCCGACCGGAGCACCTACCAAACCACCAGCCCCGGCATCTATGCCATTGGGGACTGCGCGGGCCCGCCCATGCTCGCCCACAAGGCCTCTTCCGAGGCGATCGCATGCGTGGAGAAAATGGCTGGAGCGCATCACCCAGGTGTGAACTACGGGGCGATCCCCGGTTGCACCTACTGCGAACCCGAGATTGCCTCGATTGGCAAGACGGAAAAGCAGGCCCAAGACGCAGGGCTCGACATCGCCGTGGGCCGCTTTCCCTTTTCGGTCAACGGCAAGGCGCTCGGTGCGGGACACACGGACGGCTTCATCAAGGTCATCGTCGACAAGGGCGACCACAACCGCATCGTGGGCATGCACGCCATCGGAGCGGGTGTGACGGATCTCGTGGCGGAGATGTCCCTCGCGATCAATACAGAGGCCACGGCCCACGATATCCTCGCCACGGTACACCCCCACCCCACCCTCTCTGAGGTGGTGATGGAAGCGGTTGCCAGCGCGCTGGGCGAGTCGGTTCACATTTGAGCCACGGTGTCGGCGCCGCGGAAGAGCGCGGCATGCGGGGAAGCACTCATGTCATCTGAACGGTTCTCGAACTCGGCCATTCTGAACGCCATCATCGCGCTCGACGGTGAGATCAGCCGCGAGCGCGACATGCTCGACGAGCGCGAACTCGACGAGGACGAGCAGGAAGCCGAGGAAGACTCGTTCGATGAGATGCAGGGCGCGTTCAGGGAATTCGTAGCGGCCTATCAACGGCGGCGTGCAGCGGATCCGTCGCTGCCCGCACTGCAAGACGTGCTCGGCACCGAGCCCGAGCTCGTGACCACGTAGGCAACACGGCTCGCCGGACCAAGGCATTTTCAAGAGAGGCTTCGGCCCTCTCTGTCGCTAAAAGCCGGGATCGGTGAACACCGCGGGGGCCCGCTCTGCAGGTCTGGTCGCGCGGGGACGAACGGGGGTGCGGGCGGGGCGTGACGAGCGCCGCGCATCGGAGGGAAGAGGGCTCTTCTCCTCCGGCGTCACCTCGACCGGGGCCGAAGTGGCTCGCGCGGGCGAGGCCGAAACAGGAAGGCTGGGCGTCGGGGCGGGTAGCAACGTGGCTGGGGCCCCGCGCGGGGGAGGCCTCGTCAGCGCCCAAGCCAGGGCGACAGCCCCCAACAATGTGACCCCCGCCCCGAAGACCCACCAGAGCCGCGGGGGTCGTCGGGGGAGCGGCGTCGCGGGCGCAATGAGGCTCTGGGGCATGGTGGGGTCCATGTCCGTGGGAGGGATCAACGTGGCGAAGGGGATGTTTTCGTCAGTGGACGACAGGGGTTGACCGCCCGTCGCACAATTGAGGGTCGCCGGGATCTGCGGCTCCAGCAGCGCCAGCGCGAGCCGCAGCTCCTCGGCGTCCGCGGGACGCTGCGACTGCTGAGGTGCCATGGCCTTTTGCACGACCTCCGAAAGCGATGTGGGCACGTCGTCGCGCACATCGACGAGCGCAGGTGCCACTTGGGCGCCCACCACCGCCATGAGCAAGTCCACCACGTTTTGATCCGAGAAGGGCGGCTCACCTGCGATGGCCTTGTACAAGATCACACCGATCGCATAGAGGTCCGTCCGGGCGTCGAGCTGGTCACGTTTGCCGCGCGCCTGCTCGGGTGCCATGTATAGCGGCGTCCCCACGGTCATGCCCGTCGCGGTCAGCTTGCTGATCTCGGGGCCCAAGAGACCTCCCTCGTCGGCCCGCGAGACGCCGAAATCGAGGATCTTCGGGAAGATCTCGCCGCCTTCCTCCACCAAAAAGATGTTTTCGGGCTTGAGGTCGCGGTGAACGATGCCCGCGCGGTGCACCTCGTGAAGCCCAACGAGGGCCTGGCAGACGTAACGGATGAGGTCTCTGACCCGCAGCGCAGGCGCACGCGCCAGCCGGGCACCGAGCGTCTCCCCGTGCAGGTGCTCCATCACCATGTAGAGCAGCCCCGTGGGCGTATTGCCAAAATCAAAAATGCTCACGACGTAGCGGCTTTGCACCTGCGCGGCGATCCGAGCTTCCTGCAAAAAGCGAACGGCAGCACGCCCTTTGCTCTCGTTGCGCAGCACCTTGATCGCCACGGGGCGCCCAATCGTCTCGTGCACCCCCAACCAGACCTGGCCAGCTGCACCGTGACCGAGCAGGCGCTCCAGCTTGTAGCGCCCTCCCAACCGATCTCCCGGTTTCAAGGCCGCGACGGCGGCACTGTCACTCAGGGCAACTGCCAAGGAAGTGAACCCACCCTAGCCTGCAATCGGCAGAATGCGACCCGCCTTGAAGGCCGAAGCAGCCCACGGCCCCCGACGAACTGTCATGATTTCATCAATGATTTCATGTCTTTGCAACATGAAGGCGTCCTCGCACCTTCGCCCTCGTCGCTTTTTATTCGTGAGCAAGCCTTCGAATGGTACGGGGGCATGTTTGAGAGCGAAAACAACACTCGACGAGCAAGGCCAAGCAATTGCTGGTTTTTTGGATAGGCTTTCGCTCGGCACCCTCAAGCGTGACGCGTAAGTTCATACCGCAGCCCCGATCGTCGTCCCATCTGGGGAAGGGCCTCTTTTATGCGTTGCTGCTTCACCTGAGCAGCGTCGGCCCTCTGGTGGCGTTGGCGCTGGTGTGGGGGGCACGAGAAGCCGCAGAACGTGAGGCGCAGGTCGACGTGTCGTGGGAGACGATCGACCCGGCAACGCTGCCCCAGGATCTGCCACCTTTGGCTCCCGAACCCCCGCCGCCCGCGCCCCGTGAGCTCCGCAAGGTCCCGCGCGACGAAGTGGCCAAGGTGGAACCCGAGGCCCCCCCAAAGCCCCCGGAGCCCGAGACGCCCCCGCAACCCGAGCCGCCTCCGCCCCCCGAGCCAGAAGCCCCGCGGCCTCCCCAGGAGCGGTACCACCAAAAGGTGGTCGAGCTCGATCCCGACAACGAAGCGCCCCCGCCCGACCAGGCGGACTACCTCGCCAACAAAAACAGCCGCACGGACAAGGAGACCCGGGCGCAAGACACGAACCTCGAAAAAGAGCGACGGGGAGAGCAGACGTCATCACCCTCCACACAAAAGGCGGACCGCCCCGGCGATGACAAGGACGAAATCGCGCAGCTCGAAGAGACACCCTCGAAAACGGGACGTCGCGCGCCTGCGGTCACGCCCAGAGCCGAGCCCCAGGCGGCGGCCTCAGCCCATGGCAACAAGCCCTCTGTGCTCTCGATGCGCAGCAACACACCGCGCACCCACATGATCACGCCCGAGACGGTCAACCCAAACCTACCGCTCACGGCAGAGGGCGACCTGCCGATGCCGAACAAGTCGTTGAAAAGCCTGGACGACCTGGAGGGTTCACTGGGTCCCCGCGTGGATCCGCGCCTCAGACTGTCGGCGCAGGACTACGAATACCTCTTTGGCGAGCATGACGACGCCGCCCGGGCCCTTGCCGACAAGCAGCGTTCCACCCACAAGGGTCGCTTCACGCAGCGGCTCGAGCAAGGGCGAGCGGCACTCGAGAACTTCATTCCCGAAGTTCAACCTGGCAACCAGACGGCGCTGAACGCACGCGCCGCGCCTTTCGCCGCGTTCATCGCGGCCATGCACAGAACCATCCACCAGCTGTGGGGCTGGGGTTTTCTCGATGATCTTGCAGGCCGCCCTCACACGGATCCCCTCAACAACCCAAACCTCCTGACGAAGCTGGAGATCGTGCTCGGACCCGATGGCACCATCGACAACGTCAAAGTGATTCGGACCTCGGGGCTTTCGATGTTCGACGTCGCGGCGGTCGACGTGGTTCACAGCGCGGGGCCCTACCCGGAGCCCCCCCGCGAGATCCACTCGAAGAACGGCAAGGTGTATTTGCACTGGACCTTTCACCGGGACGAGCGGCAATGCGCGACGTTCGGGGCCGAGCCTTACATCATCGATAATCCGCCTGCGGGCAGCGACCAGGTGGGGCTCGCGAACGTGCAACCCCGTGCCGCTGCGACGCGCGCCTCGCTCGAGAGGCTTTCGCGAGACCCCGTGCCTCGCGCCCGGGCCAGGCAAGAAGAGGGCTCTTCTGCCGCGCACACCCACTCTTTCGCCCACGAAGAACCCCCGCGGGGCGGGGCCGATTCAGGGCGCGCCGCCGATCCTCTCGCCCGCCAAACGGCGGAAGCGTTCTTTCAGGCGCTGGTGCGCGGAGACGTGCGGCAGATGGTCAAACAAGCCCGTTTCCCGTTCCAGAATCTTTCAGGGGCCGCCACCCCTTCCGCCAGCGTGCTGCAGAACCAGCTCGGAACCCTCGTCGACGAGATCCCCACGCCGCGAAAACTCCGGGGCGTCAGCCTGCACACGGGAGGGGGCCTGCGCAGTGCGGGGGTTCGCCCCCCGGAGGCCTTTGCGACCAACCCCAGCACACTCTTCGCCGTAGGCGTCGTGAGCGGAGAGACCTTGATTGCCGCACTCACGCCGGACGCAGGCGCCTGGAAGGTGGCGGGGCTTTTCCGCTGAGCTCAGCGCAGTTCGTAGTCGCGCAGGTGTCCGAGGTTGAGGTAGTTCACGGTGAAGTGAGCCACCACCGGACCGGTAAGGTCCCCCGACCACACGAAGAGCTGGCCGAACACGAGCCCCGCCACGAAGGACGAGAGCGTCCAGGGCAAGTAGCGCAGGCGGGGTCCGATGTGCAACAACGCAAAGACCAGACTGGACACCACGATGCCCGTCGCGGGGAGCAAGGCACCTCGAAAGAAGATCTCCTCACCGAACGATGAGGCCCCCGCAAGTACCACCACCTCGGACTGGGGCAGCGGGCCCAAGCGCGCACGGAGGTCACGGTGCAGGGAACGCGCCCATTCGAAGCGATGAACCGCCAGGCGAGAGAGGAAGACGAATCCCAGCCCCACCACCAGACCGGTCAAAGTGCCCAGGAGCAGTTGCGGGTCCTGTCGTCCCGGGAACCGCCATACGTTGGGATGCCCTGCCAGCGCCGCCCACACGAACCCCGCGGCCCCGAGCCCCGCGTAGAGCGTCAGAACCAGAGCGGCGCGAGACCACTTCGAGGCAGGAGCCGGCATGCACGTTCAAGCGTACCCGAGTACGGCGGCCCGCGCCGCATGAGGTCGAAAAGACCAGCGGCAGCGGAGGCTTCCATGCCTTGCTAGCGGCCCGGGGGCCATCGTGGCCCCGCCACGTAGCGGGCACCCCGGCGCTGACCCCGCCGAACGAGTGCGCGTTCGCCGACGAGGTCTTTGAGCCGCAACGTGGCCTGCAAGGGGGTGAGGCCAAACGCCTCGCGGACATCTTCGTTGGTGATGAATCCGCGGGAACTGACGAGGGCCTCGAGACGTTCCTGACCGTGAGCGGGGATCGCGGAAGAGCGGCCCCTGCGCGCGCGTCCCTCAGGCTCGCGCTCGTGCAGCCTCCCTGACCTGTCATTCGAGTTGAAGGGCGCCGAAAAGCCGGGAGGCAACGATAAAAACGGGATGGGCAGATCGTTTTTGCCGGACGCCTCTGCCATCAGTCTGTTCAGCGCAGCGGCGCACTCGACGATGCCGCGCATCCGTGACTGAGCGTCGAGAAGCACATCGAACGCGGCCGCCGTGGCGTCGGCAGCTTCGGCTTGACGCACGGACGAGTCAGACAACCCCGAGGCCCGTGAAGGCGGCTCACCGGAGGGGTGGAGCGGGAGGACGGCTCTGTCTTCGGGGGAAGGCTTGCGTGGGGGCATGACAGCACTCTCTCCATCGAGAATGCCACAGCCGCCGCGCTGATGGTCAGGCAAACCCGCTCCCCTTAGCGAGGCGCCGGACGTACCTCCAGCACGATGAGGGGTAGATGGTCTGTCCCCCGGAGCACGGGACGGAGCGGCGTTTGCCGCGGCAGGCTCTCGTTTTCCCAATCACAACGAGAGTCCTTGTAGGCAAAGACGCTGACCTCATCGCCGGGAAACACGGCCCACATGCCGCCCACACAGCCATGGCGACGAATCGCCAGCACGGGTGCGAGCTTGGCAAGGCGGCCGCGCAGCGACTGAGGCGCCCCGCCTTCGATGGCGCCCCCCCCAGTCCCATCGGGCAACAAGGTCGCGTACGCCACCTCCACGATGACCCTGCCACCCCGCGGATCGGCCAGCACGAAATCGATGCCCGTCTCGCACACGAGCGAGCACGTCTGCAGCATCGGATCGCTCTCGGCGTGCAGTCCGGAGAACTCCATGCGACGGAAGACGGAGCCATCGGTGTCACCAGCCGCCCGGGCGGGCTGGGTAGGTCCCCGGACCCATCCCGTGACGATCACGGGTTCACCATCAGGCACCGAGACCAGATCGGACACCGAGACCCGACGGGGGCGGGCTTCGGCCAGACGGCGCCTCACCGAGCGGCGTCGCATCATCCCCAAGGCCCAGGGCAGCGCCCGACGCCCGCCCAACAAAAAGCCCAACATGCTCACGGTGGACAGCATGAGCCAGATCCACGAGGGGGCTGGCATCGGAGGCTGAACACCCGAAAGCACACCGAGCACCAAGCTCCCCCCGGTAAACGCGCTGGCAACGCACAGCAAACGAAGGCTGGTTGCGAACCGCTCGAGCACGCGCATATGTCCCGCCTGCAGGAGATCCCCTCGCGCTTCGTAAAGCGGTTGAATTCGTCCGAGCTGTGCCACCATCGCCTCCCTTCGCGAGGGCCGTGCAACCCGACGATCGTCCGCAGTGCCAGGTGCTGGCATCGGGGAAGCCAGGAAGACCCAAGGCCTCTCAGCTTCCCCGATGCCCCCCTCGACAGGCCACCGCACTTCGTCTTGGCCTGCCGCTTCCGTCGCCCCCCTACACCTGGTGGCCGTTTCGTCCCCTCGACGCCCCACCTCGACCCGCTCCCCATCCCACCACCGCCACGACGCCCCTCACCTCACGCTCCAGGCTCCACCCACCTCACGCGCCCCGCCCAAGCCCTTGTTCCTCGACGAAAACCGGCCGCCCCATCCCCCAACACCTTGTCCGCCCCGTCGCCCTCGCCCAACCCTCGAACGGGAACTATTCAAGGCGGATGCCAAGGCCTCTGGCCCTGATACCCCAAGAAGGAAACGGTGCTGGGAGACCGCCTCGCGGCTCCCCCGTGACCTCCGTTCCCTGGCCGGTTACCGACACGGATCTCGGGCCGCTCTTCAGCTCGCGATCCGCTCGCGTTTGGCCTCGAGGCCCACGAGTCGCACGAGCTCACGATGGAGACGCCCCACCCGCTCGACCTGCCCCTTGGCGGGGAACCGCTCGTAGAAGCCCTCAGCCCTGAAGGCCCGCACCTCGCCCGCCCAGGGGGCCAGGCGGCGCTCCCACCGCTTGAGGCGGCCTTCGGCGGGCTCTGCATCGACGCGGCTCAAATCCGCGCACACGCGCAACATGGCTTTCAGCGTGACGGGCTTCGTCACCATGTACTGAGGATGGCCCCAGGCCTCTCCCCAAACTTTCTCCGCCGCCTTGAGGAAATCACGAATTTGCTCGTAGACCTTCGTGGCTTCGGCGCCCGGACGGCCGCGCTTCTCGATCGTCTTCCACACGGCGCTCGACCATCGGAGCACCTCGTTGAACAACTCGGCCTGCAAGATCCATTTTTCCTGGCGGCTGCGGCCGCCCAGCCGGTTGATGCGGTATCGCAAGGGGCTATCGGCCTGCGCGTAGAGCAGCTCGACCACCCGCGCTGCGAACTTTTTGTCGGGCGCCGCCCACGACACGCGCTCGTACAGGTCGACCAGATGGCTTTTGTTGATGCGGGTCGGCGTGGAGTTGATGATGACGAACATCTCCGAAGCGAAGTCTTCGCTCTTTCCATCGAAGATGATGCAAGGCACGTGGAGCGTGCGGGCGTCTTCTGGATGCTCCTTCAGGTAGAAGTGCAACGCGGCCAGTCTGTGTTGCCCGTCGATGATGAGGTACTTTCCGCGAGGCGTGTCGAGATTGCCGACGTTGTCGAACTTGCCGACCGGATCGAAGCCCAGCGTTTCGGCGGTGAACAGCAAAACCGTGCCCGGGATGGGTGGCTGCGTGACGGCGGTTTCGTAGAAATTCTTGATCGCGGAGACCTTTTGTTTCGAGAGCTCCCGCTGAAACGCGCCGTCGCTGCGTTCGATGCGCGAGATGAACTGGGCAACGTCGTCACCGGGTGACACCTCTTCCGCGTTGATCTTTTCACCGTCGGCATAAAACCGGCTGATGAACCTCACCTTCGCCAGCAGATCCTCGGGCGGATACGCAACGAAGTAAAAAACACCGTCTTTTTGCCTTACCTGCGTCGCCAGCACGTGGCCCATGTTATCCGAGGAGCCCTGTCACGGGGCAAGGATTTTGGCACTAACAGGCTACGGCGGCGAGACACGGCCCGGGCATGCCCTCACGCCGCGGGGCCTGGGCCTTCAGGCTGCCCGAGGGGCGAGGGCCGTGTCCTCCACCGCCCACAGGTCGGGACGCGTGGCCACGAGTTCCAGGGTGGGACGGCTGTCTTGAAGATAGCGATCGCGGCTGGCTCGGGTGTCACCCCCGCGCGGGGTCATCAGCGGGGCCTCGAGCCTCCATACGCCGTGCCCATCCTCGAGGGCTGCCAACAGGATGTTGATGTCGTTTTGGAAGCCTATCTCGTTGCGGAGATCGCCGGGCTGCACCAGCTGCGCCCGAATTTGGCTCGCGGGCACCACGACTGCGCCCAACCCGCCCAGGACCTCTCGTTCGCCAAACACACGCCCCATCGTATTTCCCCCTGAAATCTCTTGGGTTTCTCGAATGTTAACTCGTTCGACCGGTGCCCCGATCGCCCGAGGCCCCCTCCCTATCGGCGCTGGCGGCGAGGGCCTTGAGGGCCTTCGAAATGCCTTTGAATCTCGGGAGGCTGCGATCCTCTGACGATCCATTTGACACTGAGGGCCGCGCCCCTTATAAGCATCGTCCCCGGCCCCAAACCGGGGTAAGCGAGGATGGCGGAACTGGTAGACGCGCTAGCTTGAGGTGCTAGTGGTTAACAGCCGTGGGGGTTCGAGTCCCCCTCCTCGCACCAAGCGGAGCTCTAGCCCTCGGGCACGGAGCTCCGCTTTCTCTTTTGTGCCTTTGTGCGGTGCCTTGGTGCCTCGGACGGGCTTCAGGCCGGACCCGTGTATCGGGTTTCGATCGCGGCACGCACCCGTGCCCGAGAGCCGACAGGGTCGAGGCGCAGGTCGTGCTCGACTTGCTCGAGCTCCTCCGCCAGCGCCTCGTCTTTGATGCACTCACGGAGCCAGCGAGAATAGTCGTGCCGCTCGAGGTGGTGCAGCCAGGTGAGGTCGTCGACCCCCTCGGCCACCTGAAGAAAGAGCTGCAGATTTTGAACCCGGAGATTGAGCCGCTTGTCCGGGCCCCGGAAGTAAAAACTCTTATCGGGCCCGAGCTGGCCGAAGGCATACTTGCGAATGTGGCGTCGTCGCTCGGTGCGCGGTGTACGCAGCCGAAACCGCTGGGGCTTGAGGCCATCGTCCGGACGCCAGATCAGCGCCTCACCCGCCATGAGTTCTCCCCCGGTGCGACCGGGCTTTGACACCCCGGCCGCAATGGCGAAGTCCATCAAGGTGTCGCGGGCCTGGGCGCCCACGGCCACCGCCGTTCGTACGTGTTTCATCAACGACCGCCGCACGTGGGCGGGGTGAACCGTGATGAGCATGAGACTTTCCATGCGCAGAGGGAGCGTGAGTTCGGTCTGCAACCGAGACTCCGGCAGCACGTGGTGGGCTTCGTCGACCACGATCCAATGAGGCCGACCGTGACGCGCCCTCAATTCCTGCACCCGCGTAAACAGGCTCTCGAAGAACGCAGGGCGATCATCGAACGGCACTTCGAGCAGGTTCACGACGACGTTCTGGTGCGTCGATGCGAGGGACTCGACCACTTCCCGCACGTCGGGTGGATGCCCCTCGCCGAGCACGATGGCTCCCGGCAGGCCTCGGTAGTCTCCCTCGGGATCCAAGATGCAATACTGGTAGTTTCGGTCCGCGAGCTGTTCGATGAGCGTCAAGGCCACGGTAGATTTTCCCGAGCCAGAATGGCCCGCGATGAGCACGGGTTCCGAGAACGCGTCGAGGGTTACGGGCTCGTGCTGCGCGGTTGCGCCCACGTGAAGGAGATTGCGACCGTCGGCGCGTGGGTACAGACGTTTTTCGTCCTCCATGAGGGCCCGCACGACCACCCGCACACCTTCGGCGGCCGGTGCGTGGGCCACGTGGTCGGCCCGGGTCTTCAGCGTCTCGACGGCGTTCCCCACGGCGACACCGGCCTCGCAGGCAGACAGCAACGCGTGATCGTTTTCGCCATCCCCCACCCCGAGCGTGTTGTGAAGCGAATACCCTGAAGACGCCAACGCCGCTGCCAAACCCGACGCCTTGTTCATACCGGTGGGCAACACCATCACCGCCCCCTTATTGAAGATCACCTGCAGCTCGAGCCCCATCTCGCGAATCACATCGAGCACCACGTCCTGGTACGGTTCATGGGTGGCCACCACGACCTGGCCCACCGAGATGGGGACACGCCGGCCACGTAGGGCGCGTACGAACCCCTCGGGCGGTGACTCGCCGAGCGTGCGCATGGCCTTACGCAGGGGCTGGTAGAGTACGCCCCCGTTTTCGCCGACCACCCAATCGAAGAGATCCAGCCGGGGACAGACCGAGGTCAGATCCTCGATCTGGCGACCCGTGACCAGAATGACCCGGCGGCCTGTCCGGCGCAGTGCCTCGAGGCAACTGACGGTGGCGGCTGACACCCGCCCTTGCTCGGCAAGTGTTCCGTCATAGTCACTGGCCAGCACGTGAAAGCGCATGGCCCAACGAACTGCAGGAGGCGCGCCAAGGCGCAACCTCCCCGCCGGGTGGCGGGGCGCTCTTCAGTAAATCGCCACGCCCGCCAGCAGGTCCAGGCCTTCAGCCTCGAAGCTGCCGCCCGAGGGCTGGGACCAAGTCCCGCCAACCCGCAAGCTCAAGGCCAAACGCGTCGTCAGCTCGATTTCGAGCAAGCCGCCAGCGCCCAGCGCGGTGGCACGCTGGCGCCCCGCATCGTCGATTTCGGTATTGAGGGCCGCCACACCTCCGTAGCCACCCAAGTGAACGGGGCCGAGCGGCGGCAGGAAGGCCTGAAGCTCACCGCCGATTTGAGACCGAAAGTATCCCCCCGCCTGGGGCGCTTGTCCGCCCGTGAGCGTGCTCGTGAGCATCAGCCCCAGATTGCGTGTGAGGAAGTACCCGAGCTGGATGTTGGCCCCGGCGCCGGAGACATGTTGGTCCTGGACCCGCGTGGTGACGGAGCCCCCCTCGAGTTTGAAACTGAACCCGCGGCGGTTGAGCGGGGCCCGCTCGAGCCGAAGCAATCCCGCCGCCTCAGCGTCGGAGATCTCGGCACGGCTCACGCCCGCGAGGTCAGCGGGCGTCAGGCTGTCGAGAGGCTGAACCCGCACCGCGCCCGAGGCCTCGGTGAGGTAAACGGGATGGTTTGGTGCCACCACCACGGCGCCGTCGAAGCGTGCCCCCTCCGTGGCCACCGCACCAATCGCGGCACCTGCGGCGGCCAGCACCACCAGCGCCGCCAGGGCCTTGGCGTCACTGGTGCTGTTGCCGCTCGATTTCGAGCCGCCACTGCCGCTGCGAAAACCGCTGCTCGGGCCCGCAGGAGCTGGCGACGGGGAACCTCCCGCCGGAGCTCCGGCCGGGGCGCCCGCGCGGGGCGGTGACGCCACGACGGTCTGTGGCGGGGGCGGAGGCGCGGCGTACCGCGGGCCGGGGCCCAGGTTCGCGCCCAGCATCACGCCCACGTGCACGTTGGACTGCGGCGGCGCCCCGTAGGCGTGCACAGGCGCTCCGTAGGCGTCCACGGGACCTCCGTAGGCGTTCGCAGGCGCCCCGTAGGCCGTGGCCGGAGGTGCGCCGTAGTTCAGCGGGGGGGCGGCGCGCTCGCCAATGCTCTGCACCACCCGGAGGCGCTGGCCACGCGCGGACGGCGGCAGCTCAGCCTGCCGCGCGAGCTCATCGTCGGGGATGCGGTAACGATCCGAAAGGCACCCTGTACCCCCGAAGGCCACCAAGGCGACGAGCGCGACGGCTTTCGTGGTGAACCGGAGGGTGCGGTCTGCGCCGGGCAAAGGCGTAAACCAGGGAGAAAAACGGTGGGAACGTGATGTGGTGGACATGGGCGTTTGGGCCTGGAAGCGAGGGTTGCAGTTTCGACGGACGCGCCCCCAAAAGCATTCTTCACGAGCAACATCGGCGCCCCACGGCCGAAGATCCGGCATGCAGCGGTTCGACAGACGATGGCGCAGGATCCGGCTGGCGTTGGCACTGTGGCTCGTGGGGGGCACGTGGGCTCCTGGGCAAGCGCGGAACAGCATAGCTGCGCCCGGGCTCCGCGTGGCAACCTTCAACGTGCAGGCGCTCTCGAACCGCGACGGCGAGGCGCGGTTCTTCGAGGTGGCGCTGGCCTTGAAGAGCCTCGCCTTCCCAGAGGTCGTGGCGCTTCAAGAGCTCGCGGACGACGACGGGGGACACGACGGGGGCACCACGAGCGCCAGCGCGACGAGCACACGGCTGCTGGGAGCGCTCGCAGCGGCCGGCGGCCCGGCGTACGATGTCGTCGCCTGGGAGCCGGCCGACGGTACCCAGGGCGGACCGCCAGGCGCCAACATTCGGCTGGCGCTGCTCACAACCCTGCCGGTCCTCGCGGCGCGCCCGGCCCTGTCGGCGGCGGAAGAAGCCCCTCACGAAGCCTTCATGGACAGCCGCACCCCCCTCTTCGTGCGGCTCTCGTTCGCCGGAGGGCGCCTCGATGTGCTCGGGGTCCACCTGTCGGCCGGTCCGGCGGCTGCCGACCGCAGAGCCGCGCAGGCCTCGGCCCTGGCGCGCTTCGTCGGATCCAGAGACACAGGGGCCCTCACCCCGCTCGTCGTGCTCGGAGACTTCAATGCGACTCCCCTCGCGGCCGAGCTAGCCCCGCTTCGACACGTTGGGCTCAGGCCCGTTCCTCAGGAGCCTCGCCCCACCCATCGCAGCGGGGCCACGTTCGACCATTTGTGGGTGTCACCCGGTCTTGAACCTGCCGGCCTCGCGCAGGTGTCCGCGTTTTCGATCGCCTCGGACCACGCGCCCGTCTTTGCCGACCTCCTCGTCGTTCCCGGGGGGAATGTGCCAGAGGGAGGATGCCAGGTGACCTCCCGTCCCCCAGGACCCGCTTGCCCGGTCCTCCTCCTGGCCGTGAGCGTTCTCGCCCTCGGCCTTCGTTTTCGGGGCGCGTCCGCGGTCCGCCGCGGCTTCAGGCCGCCGCGGCGGCGTCCACCGCCAGCCCCAACCGAGCCCGCAGGGCGAAGTACTCTTCGCTCAGCGCAAAGCGGACGAGATCCCGCAAGGGTCCGGGCTCGTCCACGTGGGTCCGAAGTTCCTCCTCCGAGAGACTCTGCGGGGGCCTGAACAACGTTCGGCCGAGCACCATCCGCGCCGCCGTGGCGAGATCACCGCAGGCCACGAGCCCTGCGCGATCGGCGGTGTGGTGGACGAGCTCGCGCCACTTCGCCGACGAGAAGGGGTCGTTGCCCATCTCTGCGAAGAGCTCACCGAGACGTTTGGCCACGCGGTAGGGCAAGGCCTTTTTGAGCCGCGCGGCGGCGTCCGAGGCGCTGTCGTTGCCCCGACGACGGGCGTGCCGCGGATGGAAGGCCTTGAGCACGCTGCCGAACAGGTGCGTGAAGGCGCGCGGCGGAATCGCCGCCGCCAGCAGGCCTTCGGGTCGGGTCAATTCGAGCGTCCTTCCGATGGCAAAGCGCTTCTCGGCCGAGCTTCCTTGCGTGGCGAGCACCGAGGGCATGACCACCGCGGCCGGGCGGGTCAGCGCGATCGACATCTCTTCCACCTCGGGGCTCCAGGCCACGTAGAAGCTTGGGCGCTGGTTGTCGAGCGCCTTGCTGATCTCCGCGAAGATCTTGGCGACCTCCTGTTCCGACAGCGGCGAGATCTTGTCTTCCGAAGTCACGCCCAGGGATTCCAAGGAAGGCCCATCAAGGTCCAGGCCGCCCTCCCAGATCGTGGCGAAGACTTCCCCGAGTTGCGTCGCCTCGGGAGCCAGCAGGTAGGCGAAGCGTGCGTCAGCGTCGATCACGCCTGCGTAGGGTTCGTCCGGCTTGAGCGTGCGGGCGGGGTGCGCCGCCAGGAAGGCTTGATCATCGGCCGTGGCCAAGCCCAGCACGTCCAGAACCTCGAGCGTGCAGCGCGCCCAGTCCCGCTTGCCATCCCGGGCAAAGGACTGCGCAACGACCCTCATCGAATCCGCGCGTGTGGGCTCGGCATACGCCAGGGCGCGGTGGTTCGAGATCGCCTCGACGCCCTCTCGCGGCAGCAAGCCCGCAAGGGCGTCTCGAGAGGGGACGTGCTCGGGGTCGATCTGGAGGGCGCGCTCGAAAGCGCGTCGGGCCGCCTCCGGTGCCAGGGAGAGGCGGAAGCGGCCAAGGCGATGCCACAGGTCCACCCGGCGGGCGCGTGCCGCCGGCTTGGCCACTGGGGGCGGCAAGGACGGCAACACCCCTTCGAGTCTAAACACACACGCGTCGGGGGTCCCGAGCTTGTCGTGGACCTCGACCAGCGCCGCCAAGGCGGCTTCGTCACCGTCGTCCTCGTCGAGGCAATCGGACAGAAGCTCGGCCGCGCGCGCGAATTGCTCGTGCGCCACCAAGGTGGCGGCCGCCTCGCGGCGACGCTTGGCTCTCTGACGTGGATCGGCCTCGAGCCCGATGAGCCGCGCCGAGGTCTCGGCCGCTTCCGCGAGCGCAAACGCCGCTTTTTGGAGAGCCAGCGTCTTGTCGAAGAGGGGCACGTCGGCCGGGGTGGGTACCGTAATGAGCGCCGCCGCGCGCTCGTACGCACGCCGCGCTCTTTCGGGGTTCTTTTCGAGCGCGTAGAGGTCGCCCAGGCGCTCGAGCAAGGTGAGCTTCTCTCGGCTCTCGAGGCTCTCGTTGGTCAGCGCTTCGAGGTGCTCGAAGGCCGCATCCAGGGCCCCGGCGTCCATCTCCAGGGCGGCCACACAACGCAGGGCGCGCGCCTCGCGCGGCGCAACGGCCAGCGCCCGTTCAAAGAGGTTTCGTGCCTTGTCGTTCTGCTTGAGCTTGAGGCAACTCTCACCCGCCAAACCGAGCGCCTCTCCGACCTCGTCGGGGTGTAGCGACGCATCGGGGTGCGCGTCGACGTTCTCGAGATGAGAAATGGCCTCGCGCCACTTGCGCACCTCGAAGCGATTGCGCCCCATGGCGATCTTGACCAAGAGACGGCCTGGCTCTCGCTTGTCCGCTTCCTGCAGCTGCCGGTACCCGTCCTCCGGACGTCCAAGTTTTTCGTAGACCTGCGCCAGACGCTGCAGCAGCGGCTCACCGCCTTCGGCCAGCGGCTTGAGGCGGCGAAGGGCCTGCATCAAGCGGCGCTCGGCTTCGGTCCACTGCTGCTCCTCATAATGAACGTTGGCCAAGGCAACGAGCGCGGGGTGATGGTCAGGGGCGCCATCCAGGGCCTGTTCGAGCAGACCCACCGTCTCGGTCGCGTCACGACGCGTGTCCCAGGCGACGCGCGCCAGGTCGGTCAGCACCTCGGCCCGCGCCCCATCGTCTCCGACCCTTTCGAGGTACGCGCGCAGCGTGGCTTCGGCACCCTCGGAATCACCCGCGGACATCTGAACGGAGGCGAGCGCTCGAGCGGCTTCCGCGTTGCAAGGGTCCACCTTCAAGGCACGTTCGAAGGCCTGCTTTGCGCCCAAGGAATCCTCGAGCTGATCGCGCCTGACCCGCCCAACCTCGACGAACGCTAAAGCCGCCTCGAGCGTGTCACCCAACGACTCGGCCTCGTCCGCGCGGGCGCGGGCGAAGGCCTCGAAGTCGTGGTGCTTGAGATGTAGACGCGCCAAAGTCGCGAGCACCTCGGGATGTCGGGGAAGCAGCTGCCGGGCGGCTTCCAGGGACTCGCGCGCCCCTTCGGCGTCGCCCATGTCATCGAGCCGCATGCGGGCAAGCTCGAGGTGGAGGCCGACGAGCCGTTCGGCGGGCTCGTTCGTCTCGGCGAGCCGCTCGATGCGTTGGGACACGAGACGCACGGCCTCGTGCCCAAGCCCTGCGCGACGGAGGTTCCGGAGCAACGCGCCCGCGATCTCGTCGTCGTCCAACATTTCGGGACCGAGGTTGCGCAGGTTCGCGGCGGCGGCGTCCGGGTTTCCGAGTCGCTCCTCGAGCACGCGGGCCCGGCGCTTGATGAGAATCAGGCGCTCCTCGGTCGTGGCAAGCGCGATGCGGGTCTCCAAGATCTCGGCCAAAGACTCCCATCGGCCGAGCGCTTCGTAGAGCCGGTCCAAGGCGGCAAGCGTCTCGGCGTCATCGGGGTGGTCGCCCAACAACGATTCGTAAGCCTCCGCTGCCTTCGAGGGCTGGCCCAGTTCCCTTTCGAAGATATAAGCAAGTCCGACCGCCAGGCGTTTGCGGGCTTCGGGAGACGATTCGAGCTCGAGGCTCCGATGTGTCGAGGACGCTGCCTTCGTCCACAGGTCCACCTTGCCGTAAAGACGCGTGAGATCATCGAGCACCTTGCGGAGCTCGGCCAGCCGCTCGGGATCCTCGGGACCGGCGGGGTCGTCATCGAACTCCGTGAGATAGCGCTCGAGGGTATCGATGGCCTCGTACGGTCGATCGAGGCGCCGATCGTAAAGTGTGGCCAATTCGACGGCCTTTTGCCGGCGCAGGGGTGGCCCAAGTTCGAGCTCGCCGCGTCGCCGTTCCAACAAGCTGGCAAGATCCGCCCACCGCTCGGCGCCTCGGTAGATATCTTCGAGCTGGTCCAAGGCCTTGCGGTCTTGGCTGCGCAGGTTGACGATCGCCAGGTAACGAGCCTCGGCGAGGTCACGCTGTCCCAACCGCTCGCGGAAGGCCGCCACGTCGTGGTGAATCGAAACCGCCTCCTCGGTGTCCATGGACGAGTCCACCGCGCCGAGGAACATGTCACAGACGCGATCCCACGCGTTCTGCTCTTCAGCCAAACGCTCGAGCTGCCGCCGCGCGTCTGGGTGGAAGGGATCGAGCCGGAAGGCGCGTTCGAGAGCCTCGAAGGCTTTGTCGGTCTCCTTCGCGCCTCGCTCCCAGATGTTCGCCACCTCGAGCAAATGCTTTCGGCGCGTCTCGGGGTCCACGGCCGGCAGGAGCGCGTAGGCGTTCGCGAACTCGGCCCAGGCCGACTCGAAGCGCGGCGCCGCACCGGGCCCCGCCGCGGCCCGCGGGGGCGGCGGCGGCGGCGCTTTGGGGACCGGCAAAGGAAGCGATCCTTCGTCCTCATCGGCATCCACCTCCTCGGCATCGTCAAGGTTGATCGTGTCGGTTCTGTCCTCGATCAGGACCGCCGCGGCAGCCCCCAGAGCCGGAAGGGACAGGTGCATCGTGGCGTCGGGATTCGCCCCGAGGTCCACGTCGACGACCAGTTCGGGAACACTGGCGAGGTCAGGCGCTGGCGTCCGATCGAAGCGACCGATGAGCCCACACAGGCGCCAGAGGTGGCCCACGATCTCTTCGTCCGTCGAATCGAGGCGGAAGGCATTCAGATAGGCGCGGAACGCACGAACCCGATCCTTCACCCGTTCTTCCACGACCGCTGCCGCGAGCTTCGCAAAGCGCACCTTCTCTTCGGAGTCCGTGGCACGCGCAAAGAGCTGTCCGTAGACCTTGATGGCATCTTCCCAGCGCCCCGTGCGGGCCGCCAGCCGCAGGATCTCGTCCCGCGCGAGCTCGTCCGCCGGATCCAGCCCGAAGCGGCGGAGCCACTCGTCCATCGCGGCCCCAGGGTCATCGAGGCGTTGCTCGAAGACCTCGGCCCGCCTGCGGAGAAGTTCCGCGCGCTCCTCGCCTCCTGGACGGCCCCGGGCGACGCGCATGTACACGTCGAGCAAAGCGGGGTAGTCACCCGTGAGACCTGCGAGACGCTCGAGCCTCGGCAGGAACGTGGCCCCGTCCGGCTCCACTGCCAGTCCCTGGCGCAACACCTCGAAGGCCCTGGCCGGGCTTTCCATGTTGGTCTCGAAGATCTCGGCAATCCTGCCGGTGATGCGAACCTGTTCGTCCGTGGAGGTCGCGCGGGCCCGTGCAGCCTCGTACACGCCCACGAACTCGAGCCACAGGCCATGGGCCTCTGCCAGAGCCTCGAGACGCTTCCAGGTCTCGGCGTCGCTGGCCTCGCCATGCGCCCGCGCCACCCACGCAAACGCCTTTTTGGGCGACGACAGGCTGCCCTCGAAGGTGTCGGCGATGTCGAACATCAGCCTGCGTCGCGCCTCGGGCGCCTCGGCCAGCGCCAGCAGGCGCTCGTTGACCGCCACGAGTCGCTCGGCTTCGCCGGCGGTGGCGTAAAGCTGAGCCAGGGCCTCGAGCGCCTCGCGATGCTCGGGCGCGAGGCTGACGACGCGCTCGAAAGAGGTGATCGCCCGCTCGGGATCGCCCAGGCGATCCCGATGAATGAGGCCGATCTCCATGGCGAGTGCCACCCGCGCCTCGGCCCCCTCCTCGAGCAGCATCTGCCGCTCGGCCACCCGGGCTACTTTTTGCCAATCGCCGCGGGCCTCGGCCAGGCGCCGCAAGGACGCGAAGGCCTCGACGTTGCGGGGGTCGAGGCCGTCCACGATCTGGTCGAGGACTTCGATGGCATCGACAGGACTTTCGAGGCGAAGCTCGAGAATCTTGGCGCGTTCGAGGGCCAGGGGCACGGCGTCCGCGGGCTTTGCAGAGATCGCCACCCGCCGGCCGAGGGCCTCGGCCAACGGCGCGTATGCGCCGCGGGCGCGGTAAAGACCGCAAACCTGCGCGAGCGCCTCGGCATCGTCGGGCAGAAGGCGAAGGACGGACTCCCACGCCTTTAGCGCTCGGTCGGGCTCGACCAAGGGTCCTGCCGCCAGCGTGGCGAGGCGACGCAAGGCCACGACCTGTACGGCCGCGTCGTCCGCAGCCCGCTCGATCTGCAGCTCGAGAAGCCGCGCCAGCTCGGAGGGACGCTCGAGTTCCTCGTAAAGCGCGGTGAGGGCGTCGAGGGCTCCGGCATCTCCCGGCACGAGCGCCAACACCTGCTCCCACAAATGCGCGGCGGCGTCGGGGCGCTCGAGGTCGGCATGCGTGATGCGCGCCGCCCGCGCCAAGAGCACGGCTTTGTCGGAGTCGGGCAAAAAGCTCGCGTGCTCGATGAGCGTCGCGGCCACCGCTGGCAGGTCGCCCATGGCCTCGAGCATGTCCTCCAAACGGAAGAAAGACTCCCGATCGCCCGGCAGGCGGTTCAAGACCTCGCGGGCCGCCCAGGCAGCGTCCGCAGGGCGTTCGAGCTTTTCTGCGTAAAGCACGCCCAGTCTTCGCAAGAGCTGAACCTGCTCCGGCTTCGGAGCTTGCGCGAGCTGAGCGCGCAGAGCGTCTGCCAACGCGTCCCAGCGGCCCCCCGTCTCGTACACCTCGACGATCGCGCGGAAAGCGCCCGCATCTGCCGGAGCCTCGGCCAAGATGCGCCGGTACGTCTCGACGGCGCGCTCGGGTGCGTTCAGCTTCTCCAGGTAAAGCTTGGCCAAGCGACGCCACGCCTCGATCCGCCGGGCTTCGTCGCTGGCCTGCTCTGCCTCTCGGGCCAGCACGTCCGCCAGGCCATCCCAGCGTTTGTCCTTGAGCAACAACCGCTTTTGCGTCTCGCGGGCTTGTTCGGGCTCGACGCCCAAGTCTTCCAGCTTTCGCCACGCCGTGAGCGCGCGGGTCGTGTCGTTCAAGTGCCGCTCGGCCACGCCGGCAACTTCCTCGAGCCACGTTCCTACCCGGGCGAGGTTCGTCGGACCCTCCCCCGAAAGCGCGCTTTCTGCGGCAAACTCGAGCAGGTCGACCAGCGCGCGGAAATCACCTCGGCGCCGGAAGTGATCGCCGTACGCGCGCAGGGCCGCTTCGTCACCCGGCTCGAGTTGCAAGATCGCGTGCAGGTACACCGCTGCTTGATCCGCATCCCCCAGACGATCGCGATAAAGCGCGGCCAGCTCGCGTAGCAACGGCAAGCGGCTTGCCGGATCCGAGAGCACGGCGAGCTGCCGTTCGCGCAGGTCGGCGAGCTTGGCGTAGTTTTGGCGACTGCTGTAGATCTGCGCGAGGTGCTGGGAGGCCGGCCCGCCCGTGGGCTCGAGACCCACCAGCTCCTCGTAAATCCGCAGCGCTTCGCCCTCGTCCCTCAGGTCGGCGGTGGCCAGCTTGGCGCGCTTGTACAGCCAGGCGACTTTCTCCTCGACCTTCGCCTTCTTCTCCGCTTCGCCATCCGTCGGCTTGGTTGAAAGCTCGGCGGTGCGTTCGCGATAGTACCTGTCCAGGTCTTTGTATCGTCCTGACTGGCGCAGGATCTTCTCGAGGAACGCCGAGCTGTCGTCGTGCCCCGGCTGCGCGGTCAACGCGCGTCTCAGCAAGGCGATGGCACCCTCGAGGTCCCCCCCCTCGTGCCGCCGACGCGCCAGCTGAAAGAACGAACCCGCGGCGCGCTCGCTCGCGTCGCCTTGTCCCGCATAAGCCGGATGAGCCAGGAGGGTGGCCTGCAGCTCCATGGCCCGTTCGTCGCCCGGGCGCAAGCGCAGGGCTTCGGCCAACCGCGCGTCCGCGTTCGGCAGGTCATTTGCTTTCTCGAAGAGAAGCTTCGCACAAGCCGTGAGGAGGTCCGACTTGCGCTTGGGGTCGGTCGTCGCAGCCGCCTCCAAGTCGTAAAGCCGCATGACGCGCGCCCAGTCGCCGAGTGCCTTGTGGATCTTGCGCGCGGACACGACCACGCGCATCGCTTCGGGCGTGAATTCCTGAGCCCGCTGAGGCCCCTGCAAGGCCCGCTCGAGACGCTCGATGTGCCGAGCGAAGAGTTGACTCATCTCCGCGTCCAGAGTGGCCCGGCGTTGAGCGTCACCCGTTTCCACGACCGCGGCCGCGGTCATCTCCAGCATGGTGAGGTATTCGCTGGTACGCCCCTGGTCCCGATAGAGCAGCTTGAGCCGTTCAGCGGCCTTGACGTGACTGCGCTTGCGTTCGAGCGCGTACTGCAGAACGGTCTCGGCACCCTGTGCGTCGGCAAGGTGTTCGAGGCGCGCCTCGGCCGCCAGATAGTAAAGCTCGGCGGCCTCGTCCTCGTCGGCGAGCACCTGCGCGCGCGACTCGTAGAGACTGACGAGTTTATCGAAACGTTGTTTTTCCCGGTAGGCCTTACGCAGCGCCAGGAAGGCTGGCTGCAGCGATGGGTCGTCCTGGAATGCCTGCTCGAACTCGCGGACCGTCGGCATGTCGGTGCTTTTCCCCAAAAACCCTGGCTTTTCCTTTCCTCGTTTTTGAGGAGGAGCCGCAAGGTGTAGGCCAGGTTAACACCACGGCCGAAGGAGGCAAAGGCCTTAACGACCAAGCCGCGCACCTTCAGGGTTGGCGTCCGTATGTGTGGGAAGCCCGAACACACGCGCATCGTGCCCGCGCGCGCGACCGCTCAGCGTGGAGCTTTGAGGCGAATTCCCCCGACGGCGGGCACATTCCGCGACAGGTCCGTGGCGCGCGTCGTAACCCAATACTTCGCGAGCATGTTGGATGTTTCCCAGGGGGGCATCGTTCCGCGGTTCGCGAGAAAACCAAGGAAATCCGCCGTAACTTCCGAAAAGTGCGCTTCGTGGCCGGTGCGCAGGGCCGCAGGGATCAGCACACGAAACGCTGGGCCTTCGGGCTTCATCGTGATGCCCGGAAAGCTGTTTGCCAGCTTGGTGACCAAGACCGCCAGGGCCTCGCCCACAGCCCCCCGCTCTGCAGCTTTCCTGGGAACGACGTAGAGCTCCGGCAAGAATTTTTGATGAATTCCCTGCCTCACCTCCACGCTGGCGCGCGTGCCCCGATAAACGGCGTAGTGCCAATCTCCCGCACCGGGGCGCGCCTTCCAGTTCCACATGGAGGCCATCTTCACGTGGGTGCCCCGCAGCCTGTAGGTGGCCTGGGTATTTGCGTACACCTCGAGCTTGCCGTCGCGAACGGATCCGTTGAGCGATCCGGGGAAAGGCCCGTCCGTCCCGGTCACGGCCTGGAAGTCACGCAAAGAGATTTGGGTGGGCCAGCGCACCGCTGACACCATTTCGACGTCACGCTCGTGATCGAGGGCTTGTTCGGGAGCCAAGGTCCACTGCACCAAATCCACCAGATGCGTGCCCGTGTCTGCCATCCCCTCGCCCTGCTCGCGGCTGTCGAAGAACCACGTGGGTCGAATGTTGGGACGCCCCGCCACCACCTTCATGAAGTGATGAACGTTCTCGATGTAGACACCGGGATCTTCCGCGGTGCCGGGATCGATTCGGCCGAACACCGATTCGTCGTTCACGAGCGCGCGCTGCAGGGCGTTCGTGGGCTCGAAGCGCTCGGTCATGATGTCATACGCCACGAGGCCCTTTGCCTGCGCCTTGCCCAAAACCCGTTGGAGTTGTCCAAACGCTCCCGCCTCGATGATCCACGGCTTGTCAACGAGCACGTGTAGCCCGGCATCGATGGCCGCTTCGATGAGATCGATCTTGGCGGCGTTGCGGCCAGAGATGACCACCACGTTGCCCGGCTTCTCTTTCTGAAAGCGTTCGAGGAAGTCGCCAGTGGCGTGCACCTCGAGCTGCCAGTTGGTGGGCGCCTCGGCGCGAGCGTTGAAGCCCACGATACGCTTGAGATGCTCGGTAAGATCGAAGCCGAGCGGCGCGTATACGTGCACGACAGGGTCCACGTTTTGCAGTGCTTGCTTTTGCACGAGGGCTGCGTGGAAGTGCCCGGGGGCCAAGGTGATGAAGCGTACCGGACCGACGCTCGGGCGCGCGGGGGGACGAACGCTCTCTTTGTTCTGCTCTCGTGCGTTCGCCATGCGCGCGCTTCCCAGCAAAGGCGAGGTCTCGGCCCCCGCCGCCAACGTCACGAACAAGGGCACGAACAAGATCGATGACACACCAAGGGGAGACCGCATCCGGGAACCTTAGCCAAAGGGAAGACCGGGCTCCACCCTGAATCGTTCGGACTTTGAGGGGATCTCGCGCCCCCCGCGCGGCGGCCTACGCGCCTTCCGTTGCCCAATCCCGACGAGAAAGGATTCGCTCGAGGCTCTGTGCCTCGGGGCTGCCTTGCGGCGGAGCATAGTTGTACTCCCAGGTGACCTCAGGCGGAAGCGACATGAGAATGGATTCCACACGTCCGTCGGTCCGCAATCCGAACACAGTTCCCCGATCGTACACCAGGTTGAACTCGACGTAGCGGCCACGGCGGTGAAGTTGCCACCGGCGCTCGCGGTCTCCGTAAGCCATCTCCTTTCGTGCTTGCACGATGGGGGCATAGGCCGACAAAAAGGCATCACCCACCCCACGCACGAACGCAAAGGTCGCCTCAGGGTCATCCTCGAACGCGGCACGCCCGGCCTCCGGTTCCCGCGCTGTGGATTCCGCCCCAGCCCCCAGATAGTCGAAGAACACGCCTCCGATGCCGCGCGGCTCATTGCGGTGGGCAATGAAGAAGTAGCGATCACACCATCGTTTGAACCGGTCGTACGTCGCAGCTCCCCCGGCGTCGCAGGCGCCTTTCAGCGTTCGATGAAAGTGAGCCGCGTCTTCTGGAAAGACATAATACGGCGTGAGATCGGCGCCCCCACCGAACCAGCCCACTCGACCTCGTTCGATGCGACGAAAGTTTGCGTGCACCGTCGGAACGTAGGGATTGCGGGGATGAACGACGAGCGAAATGCCGCTGGCGCGAAACGACGAGCCCTCCCCAGGAAGGCTGCCCCCGAAGTCGGGGCGCAGGGTTCCGTGCACATCGGAGAAGTTGACGCCCGCTTTCTCGAACACGGTGCCACCACTCAAAACACGGCTGCGCCCCCCCCCTCCTCCGTCCCGCTGCCACGTATCCTCACGAAAGGTTCCCCCGTCGAGCGTCGCGAGGCCTTCACAAATGCGGTCCTGGAGCGACTGGAAATACGAAATGGCGGAATTCATCAAGCTGCTCATCGTGTCTTCTCCCCCGGGCGGCGATCGCCTCCCACGGTTTTCACGAGCGTGAGCGGTTGCTGCCACCGGAAATGGCGTCCAACGCCACGTTTACACTGTCAGTGTCGGCTCCTGCCAGTGGATTCTGCGGCGGCGGGGGCGCCCCACCGCGAAGCCGAACCACCCGGGCCGAGACGTCCGCGTAACCCGGATCGCGGCGGGCCACCTTCTCGAAAAAATAAAGGGCTTCCTTGCCGTCCCCGAGGGCCTCGAACACACGTCCAAGTTGAAAATAGATCTGCGTGGACTCCTTTTCGGAAATGCCACCTCGGTTCAGAGCCTTCTTGTAGTGAATCACCGCTTCGGGCAGTGCGCCCTTGGCCTCGAAGCATTCCCCAATCATGGCGAGGGCGTAGATCTCTCGCTCGGGATCGTGGGCCAGCAATCGGAATTCCTTGATGGCTGCATCGTAAAGACCCATTTCTTTGTAGGCGATGCCCAGGTCGCCGTGTGTCCCGGCGTCGGGTTGCCCGCCGCTCGCCACCACGGCCCGTGGTGCGTAGAAGAGTGGCTCAGAGGCGACCGAAGGCACCGGCTGAGGCACCGCACCCGCTTCGAGCCCCCGCAGCCTCGCGAGCCGCTCCGCCAGCGCGGGATGCCGGGGATAACGCGCCACGAGGTCCTGAAGCAGACTCTGCGCCTCTTCGCTCAGGCCTTCGGCCAGGAAGAAGTCCACCTGCTCGAGGTCTGCCGTCAAAGCCGCCTCCGAAAAGCCTTCGGCCGACGTATGTTCGACACGATCGAACTCCTCGAAGGTGGGTAAAGTCACCTCCGTGGTGGGAGGCGACCAGTCGTCGGGATCGGGTTCGGAGGGGGGCGGCCACCCTGCGGAGGCGGGTGGCTTTTCCGCACGCAACCCGGATTGCGTCGCCAAGTCCGTCAGCGGCACATAGCTCCTGGGCGCGTCCACCGCGTACGCCGACGTTTCGTCTTCAAGGATCTCGGCGTCGAGCGCGTCGACCTCGAGGATCTCACTCGAGGTGTCGGTCACGGGCATGCCGAATTCGGGAGACGCACCCGACTCGGCCGTGGCGTCGGTCGCGTCCTCGGCGCCTAACCTCGTGGCAGCGGCCTGCTTCGTGTAGAGCTCGGCCCGTGCGGGATCCGCGTAGCGGAATTGCTCGCCGAGGAGCGCGTACTGGGTTGCCGCCTCGTTGTTCCTCCCGAGCTGAACGAGCGTGTAGGCCAGGCGTTCGCGCGCGCCCACGTGATCAGGCATGAGGTCGAACACCTTGCGCACGTGATCGACGGCGCGATCGAGCAGGTTGTACTTGATGAAAAGATCCGCCTCTGAAAGCAGGCGCTCCACCTCGTCCGTGGAGTTCGGGGCCAACGGCGAACGCCCCTGGCCCGTGGAGATCTCCGACGAGGACGCGCCCACGGCCGCCACGGTCGAGCTCGACTCTCGCGGGATCAGAAACTGCGGGACGGCCATCTCACTGAAGGTGATCGCGGGGCTCACGGCAGACTCGGCAACCTGCCGAACAGAGAGCGCAGGCTGGGCCCGCGAGGTCTCGAGGCGGGCCTCGTCGTCGGAGGGATCCAACGCCAGCACACGCTTGAACGCGGCCAAGCTCTCGGCGTGGCGCCCGGCCTCTTTGTGTAGACGCCCCAGCTCTTTGGTGACCGAGAGAGTCTTTGCGACCTGACCCAATTGCTCGAAGGCACGCGCCAGGAGCTGCAACGTGTCCAGGTCCTTGGGATTGGCGTTGAAGCAAGGCTGGAGCTTGGACAGCGCAAACCGTGCGTTGCCGCGTTCGATGTAGGCTGCCGCAGCCTCTTTCGCGAACGCCAGGTCCGTGGGCGCGTGCGTTAAGAGGCGTTCGGCCACGCGCAAGAACTCGTCTGTGCGCCCCTGCGCTTTCAGTTGCTCGGCCGCCAGCCGAAACGACTTCACCGCCTCGTCCTTGAGGCCCGCTTGGGACGCCGCCTCGGCGAGCTTGATGCGTGCCAGCACGTGCTCGGGGTTGAGATCAACGATGCGACGCATCGCGCCCATCGCCTCGGATACCTTGCCCAGCTTTTGGTAGACGCCTGCGGCCAGCTCGTACTGCTGCATTGCGTCTGATAGCAACCCCAGCTGCCGGAACAGATCGGCCAACTTGAAGTGCGCATCGACGAAGCCGGGCGTCAGCTTCAGCAAGTTCTTGTAGACGGCCACGGCGCGCTGAAAGAAGCCTTGGTCCGTGTAGATTTCAGCGGTTTTGAGGTAGACGTCTCGCGCCTCCTCCTTGCGATTCCGCTTGATCTGGATCTCGGCGATTTTTAGCCAAACGCGGGTGTCCTTCGGATCTTCCTCCGCCGCCTTTTGGTAATCGGACAAAGCCTTTTCAAGGCTTCCTCGTTCGAGGTGCTTCTGGGCCGAAGCAAGGAATTTGTCCTTTTTGCTCACGACGAAAACCGGCCTGCGCGGGACGAGTTTGACAGTCTTACCGGGAACTTAGGCGCTGTAAAGCAAACACGAATCCGGGACGCACCCATCCCCCCTCTCCCTTTCGTCCGATAAGCCACGCCACTTGACCATCCCATGCGCGCCGCAGTGTCGATTCTTACACTGTGCGCCTTGGTTAGAGCCCGGGCCTACATGCGTTCGAGGAAGTGTGTGTCGATGCGACCCGCGCGAAACTCGGGGTGTGCCAGCAAGCGCTTGTAGAAGTCCACGTTCGTCTTGCAGCCCTCCACCTCGAACTCGTCGAGGCAGCGGCGCAGGCGATCGATCGCCAAGGGCCGTGTATCGGCGCGCACGATCAGCTTCGCCAAAAGCGAGTCGTAGAACGGAGGCACGCGATAGCCTTGATAGATGTGCGTGTCGATCCGCACGCCCAAGCCACCCGGCATGCGGAGCCCCGTGATGAGGCCTGGCGAGGGCGCAAAGGTGTTCGGATCCTCGGCGTTGATCCGCAGCTCGATCGAGTGGCCCTTCGGGCGAAGATCGTCCTTGAGGCGCAGCGGTTGCCCCGCTGCCAGTTCGATCTGGGTGCGCACCAGATCAACGCCGAAGACCTCTTCGGTCACCGTGTGTTCAACCTGGATGCGGGTGTTCATTTCCATGAAGTAGAAGCGGCCCTTCTCATCGAGGAGGAACTCGAGGGTACCGACAGTCTTGTACTTCAGGGCCTGCGTGGCCTGCTTGGCCACCTTCATGAGCTCGGCGCGCGTTTTGTCGTCGAGCGCCACCGAGGGAGCCTCTTCCACCAGCTTCTGGTGCCGGCGCTGAATCGAACACTCGCGCTCTCCTAGCGCCACGGCGTTCTCGCCGTCGCCGAGCACTTGGACCTCGATGTGCCGCGGCCGCCCCACGTAACGCTCGATGTACACCGCCGGGTTGGAGAACCCCGCTTGGGCTTCCGAACGAGCCGCGGCGAGCTGCGACGGCAGCTGCTTGCGGTCGTTCACGATCTTCATCCCCCGCCCACCGCCGCCGCCGACGGCCTTGATGATCACCGGGAGACCGATCCGGTCCACGGCGTCTTCGGCTTCGTCGTCGGATTGCACCACGCCGGTTCCTGGAAGCACGGGAACACCTGCTGCCGTCATGGTGTTCCGGGCTTGGACCTTGTCGCCCATCATGCGGATGACCGAAGGCTGCGGCCCGATCCACGCGAGGCCGCATTTCTGTACGACCTCGGCAAACTCGGCGTTCTCCGACATGAACCCGTAGCCCGGGTGAATCGCATCGGCGTGGGTCACCTCGGCAGCGCTGATGAGCGCCGGAATCGAGTTGTAACTTTGCCGGGCGGGAGGAGGCCCGATACACACCTTTTCGTCAGCGCGCCGCACGTGCAACGCATCGGCATCCGCCGTGGAGTGAACCGCCACGGTGCGAATACCCATTTCTTTGCATGCACGAATGACTCGAAGGGCAATTTCCCCTCGGTTCGCGATCAGAACCTTCTTGAACACGGAGAACGTCCAGGAACCGTTGCGGCCTTGAGGGGTTAAATCTTTTCCAGCCGGAAGAGCGGCTGGCCGTATTCGACGTGCTCGCCGTTCTTGACCAGAACCTCGATGAGCTTGCCGTCAGCCTCGGCTTCGATCTCGTTCATGAGCTTCATGGCCTCGACGATGCACACCACCTGGCCCTTGCGGACGGTCTGGCCTACCTCGACGAAAGGCGCCGACTCCGGGTTTGCAGCACGGTAGAACGTGCCCACGAAGGGTGATGCGATGAGCACCCCGTCTTCGACGGCCTTTTCCGTCGCCTTGGCAAGGTCTTGGGCGCTCGGGCTCGGAGCGGCAACCAGGCTGAGAGGGGCGGCGGCCACCACGGGGGCGGAGGCCACCCGAGCGCTGCTCGCCGGCACGCGGGTGATGCACACGCCACCGTCGGGGTTGAGCTCGATCGATTCGAGGTCGTACTCGTTCGCGATGCGGGCGAGATCCCGCAAGAGCTTCAAGTCGAAACCATGGGGAGGCCCACTTGCCCCGGCTGAGCCTTTCTGAGCCTGGGGCGCCGTGGCCGCACGGGCGGTGGCGGTGGAAACGGACCGCTTGCTGGCGGTCCCTTTGCGCTTCGTCATCGCGATTCGGATCCTTTCTGAGACATCATGGAGAGCTGCTTCGAGAGCTCGATGGCGGCCTGCACGCCCAATCGGTAGCCAAGGGCCCCGAACCCCGCGATTTGCCCCACCACGACCGCGCCGAGCAGCGAACGATGCCTGAAATCTTCGCGCTTGGCCAGATTCGAAAGATGAACTTCCACCACCGGCAGCTCGGAGGCGGCCAGCGCATCCCGGAGCGCCACCGAGGTATGGGTGTAGCCACCGGCATTGATGACGATGGCCGACGCGGTCTGGCGCGCCTGCTGGACGAGGTCGATGAGGACCCCCTCGTGGTTCGACTGGAACGGAACCACCTCGACACCCGCCTCTTCCCCCAGGGCTACCAGCTCCGCATTGATGTCGTCGAGGGTGGCGTGCCCGTAGATGTGCGGCTCGCGGGTCCCGAGAAGGTTCAGGTTCGGGCCGTGGAGCACGACCACCCGGTGGCGCGGAACATCCAGAGAGGCCAGCGCCGGCCCCTGGCGCGAGCGTTCCGGGCTGGCTGACGCCCCTCGCTTGCCCGCTTTGCCCGTCGCGCTTGTTTTGCCCGCTTTAGAGCCGGCCATTAGAGCTCCGCCTGGATGACGGGGGCCGAGATTCTGAGCAAATAGCGCGCTTTTCCCAGGTTTCCTTCCGGTTTCATGGCGCACGCGAGAAAATATTCGTCGTCCAGCACGCGGACCAACACAGCGAGCTCGTCGGTCTTCAGGGTGACCTCCTGCAGGCCTCCGACCTCGAGCAACTCAGCCGCCCTGCGCACCTGGGTGAGCACGTGCGCGAACTCCATGCCCACCGTGTTGATGTCGGTGGTCGCCGGCGGACGCGTGTACGCTTCGACGGAGATCCCGTCGAAGCCCATCAGGATGCCTGCGAGGCCCCCGTCCACCCGATCCACAACCTTTTGAATTGTTTCGCGAAACATGGCCGCTCGTGGCCTTCTAATCCCCCGCTTCACCCGGTGTCAAGCGGCCCCTCGTCGAGGCCGCGCCCGAATTACGGGGAGGTGGCGGGCGGCGGCTGGGGGCGGCCGGGGCATTCGAGCTTGGTGGAGTTGTCCGCCAGTTGACGTTCGCAACACAAGATCAGCGAATCCTGCGCGGGGTTGCAGGCGTTGCCGCTGTAAGGATTTGCGCTCAGCGCCGTGCATTTTGGGACTTTCGGATAGTCGAACACGGCGAAAGCCTCTTGGTAGCCGCGTTGCAGACAGCCCTTGCACACGCGCACCGCGTACTCGAAGGGGTCCGACTCGACGGTCTTGCCCGCGTGGCGCCCAATGGCCCTCACCACGGCCCGAAACTGCACGAGGGCTGCGGGGTCATCTGGCAAGGTGCCCTGGTTGAACATCGCGCGAAGCGTGGCGGAGTGGCAGGGCTGGAACACCCGCACCATGGAGCTCCTTTCCTCGTCGGGGGCCAAGCTCACCCGCTCGCTCTCGGCGAACGCGCTCGGACACGCTTCGGTCGACGGAAACGTGATGCCGGGGGGCGGCTCGATCTGCACTTCCACGCCCGTGTACTCGATGCGGTTGAGCTCGACGGCGTTGTCCTCGCTGATCGCGGGCAGGTTGTTCCTGACCAGCGGGAACATGAAAAATGGGTAGTCCTGATCCAGATCGACGTCGTAGACCCCGCTGAAGCGGCGCAGGTTGTCCCTCTTGCTGGGGATGATGCAAGCGCCGTCTTCGGTCTCCGGTACCTGGTTCTGCACGATCACCAGCGAGCTGTTCACGTCGGCGGAGCAGCTCGCGAGCGCTGGCAGCCCCCCGGCGGCCAAGGCCAGGACTCGGGCCAGGACGCCGGTCGCCCGGCCCCTCGTTGCAGCGCCTCGTTTTCGCTCTGTGCGGATCATCGCTCAGCTCTCCTTGTTCACGGTCTCGTCGGCTCAGGAAGGTCTCGGTCGTGGGCCGCCAGGGCCCCAAGCACGGCCTCGGCGACAGACTCGGGGGACCGGCCCACCGTGTCGAGGCGGGCGTGCGCCCGGGCGTAGAAGGGCTCGCGGGCCGCCAGCAGGCGCAAGGCCACGGCAGCAGGGTCGGCCGCCCCATCGAGCAGGGGCCGCCCCGAGACAGGCCCCACCCGCTTGAGCACCTCCTCGGGGCTGGCCGACAGCGCCACGACGAACCCGGCGGCCAGCATGGCTTTCAGGTTGTCGTCTCGGCACGCCGCGCCCCCCCCCGTGGCAATGACGGTGTTCGGCTGGGCCAACGCCCGGGTGAGCGCCGCCGACTCCAGCTCGCGAAAGCCGGCTTCGCCTCGCTCCCGAAAGATCTCGGCGACGGTGGTCCCGGCCGCGGCCTCTACGGCCGCGTCGAGGTCCACGAAGGTGCGTCCCGTACGGGCGGCCAGCAGCCTTCCCACGGTGCTCTTTCCCGTCGCCATGAATCCAATCAGCACGATGGGGGGTCTCGTTCCAGTTTGAGTGAAGGTGTTCGAGTCTTGGGTCATTTAGCCAGGGCGCGCGATCGGTTGGAGATCCGCGGCGTGATGAATACCAAGAACTCCGTGCGATCGTCGTTTTCTCGGCGGCTCCGAAAGAAGAAGCCCACGATGGGAATGTCGGCGAAGAAGGGGACCTTGCTGTAGTTCAGGCCCGAGTTGCGTTGGTAAATGCCGCCGATGACCGCCGTGTCGCCGTCGCGCACCAGCATCACGGTTTTGGCTTCCTTCTTCAGGATGGTGGGGTCGCCGCGCGCGCCGGTGTTGACGAAGTCGGGCTCGTTCCGGGTGACGTGTACGTTCATGATGACGGTGCCCTCGTTGGTCACGTGCGGCTTGACCGTCAGGTTCAGCTTGGCGTCCACGAACACGGTCTGAACGCCCTGGGCGCTCACGACCGAGATGGGGATCGCCACACCTTGCTCGATGGACGCCTCCACGTTGTCCATGGTCGAGATGCGCGGGGACGACAGGATGCGTACCTGCCCCGACTGCTCGAGAGCCGACAGCCGTACGTTCAGGTTCAGCGCCCCGGCGACCGAGCCCAAGGTCAGGCCGAGTGCGCCACCGCTTCCCGTGCCCACCGCCGCAGGCAGATTCACCGCGTAGTTCGGGCTTTGCAGGCCCGCCACGCCCGTGCGAGGTGTGGGGACGAGGCCTTCGGCGGAGGCCAGCCGGTCCGTCGCTCCGCCTCCGACGCCGATGGCGTTCGGAAACACGAGGCCCGTGGGGTTGCCGTGTTCGGGATCCATGTAGCCCGCGCCACCCCACTGCACACCCAGCTGACGTACGAAGGTCGAGCGCGCCTCCACGATGCGGGCCTCGATGACCACCTGCGATGTCTGCGTGTCCAGGTTGCGAACCAGCTCCTCGACCAAGGAGAGGTTCTTGGCGACGTCGGACACGATGAGGTTGTTCGTGCGGTCATCCACGGACACCTTGCCGCGGCCAGAGAGCAGGTCTTTGGCGCGGGCCTCGAGGTCTTTTGCGTCGGCGTACGAGACGCCGATGAGGCGGGTCTCGGTGGGCATCACTTCGGTCATCTGCTTCTGCTTGGCGATCTCCTGCTCGAGCTCCTTCTCCAGGACCTGGATGGGGGCGACCCGGATCAGGTTACCCTCCCTCACCTGCCCCAAGGACTTGGCCCGCAGCACCACGTCGAGCGCCTGGTCCCAGGGCACGTCCCGCATTTTGATCGTAACCTCGCCCTTGACGTCGTCCGAGGTCACGATGTTGACGCCCCCGACCTCGGCCAACAAGCGGAGGATGTTGTGGATGTCGGCCCCCTTGAAGTCCAGGTCGATGCGGCGACCGGTGAAGCGCTTTTTGCTTGTTTGCGGGCGGCGAGACGAAGACAGGGGGGCATCCTGGGCCACGAGCAGCGGCAAAACGAGAGTGGAGAAGCCCGCCACCCGCGTGGGCGTCAGCACGTGAAGACGGGGGTGCGCCGCGCTGCCAGGCCGGTGCTTGTCGAAGTCCCAGTACAGGCGGGCTCCATCGGTGCGGATGCGGTTCGGAACCATCTCGGCCAGCTCCACCTCGACGAGCACCGTGGCGTGATGCCCGGGTGCGCGGAACGAGTTGATGAGCCGCACGGGGCCGAAGTACTGCGTGGCGTCCAAGCTGCGCTCGAGACCGTGCGGCAGGTCGGCGTGATGAAGCCGCAGCGTCACCCGACGCCCCGTGCTGCGCTCAATCGAGAAGTCGATCGGCTCCTCGAGGTCGATGATGACCGAGGAGCGCGCCGGCTCGTCGACAAAATCGATGCGGCTGACGCGGCTCGGAACGCGAAGGGTCACGCTGCGGGGGCGGGGGCTCGCGGCGGCCACCACCCGGTTGTCTTGCGCCGGCACGTCGGAGGCGCTTCGTTTATCGGGCGTCGGGGTGGGGACAGGCGCCGCCTTGGCGGGCATGGCCTTGAGACGGGCCACTTCGGCCCGCGCCGAGGCCAGCTCTCCCTTGAGGCTGGCAAGTTCCGCCTCGAGCTTGTTGCGGCTCGCCTCGAGCGCTTCCCTTTCGGCCACCAGGCGGCCGAGTTTCTGCTCCTGCACGCCCCGATGGGCCTCTGCTTCGGCATGCGCTGCCCGTGCCCTCTCCAAGTCCGCTTGTGCCTGCGCCAGCTTGTCTCGCTCGGCCTGCTCGCGCGCGTGGCGGGCCCGTTCGTCACCGGCGCGGGCGCTCTGCACTTCCGCTTCCCGTGCCTTGCGCGCAGCGACCAGGGCCGCTTGGCGGCGCTCGATCTCCCGCTGCGCGGCAGCCAGCGCCTCCTCGGCCTGGCGTAGGCGGGCCTGCTGCGCAGCCTGCTCGTCACGCGCCTTGGTGAGGGCGTCCTGCTGCTGCTTCACCGCGCTCTCGAAGGCGCCGAGGCGGCGTTCTTCGGCTTTTTGAGCGGCGGCCTTGGCCGCCAGCGCGGCCTGCTGGACCGCGGCTTCGCGGGCGGCCTCCGCCAGGGCGGCTTCGCGGGCGGCCAGACGCTGTTTTTGCGAGGCGAGCGCCAGCGTTTCCTCCTGTAGACGCGCCATGGCCGATGCGACCTCCGCGGCCTTGGCGGTGACGGCGGCGGCCCGTTGATCGGTGACGCGCGCCAGGCGCTCGGCTTCCGCGAGAGCCGTCTGCTGGCGAGACAGGCTCTCCCTTTCTTCGGCGAGCTGCTTGCGCTCGTCGTCGAGACGCGCCAACTCCTGCCGGGCGCGCTCAGCGGCCGCGCGGGCCTCTTCCGTGTGCGTGCGGGCCTCGCGCACGAGGCGCGCAGCTTCCGCGTCATGTGACTGTCCCCGACGTTCGGCCTCGCGTTGCCGAGCTTCGGCGGATTTTTGCGCCGCTTCGGCCGCCGCCAACAACGCACGCGCCTGGCGCGATGTGGCCTCCGCCGTGGTTCTCAGCCGCTCGGCCTCCGCGCGGGCTTCGGCCGCCCTTTGGCGATCGGCCTCGAGGCGCTTGGCGGCGTCCACGGCACCCAGGCGGGCCAGCTCGGCCCGTTGTTGCCGCGCTTCCACGTCCTGCTTCTGCGTAGCGAGTTCTGCGAGCGCAAGCGACGCCGCCTTCTCTGCCGCCTCGGCCTGCTGGCGCTTTTGCTCGAGCACCGTCTGCTCCCGGGCGGCACGCGCAGCGGCCAGCTCGGCCGCCCGCTGCTCGTCGCGGCGCTTGCCTTCGGTCGCTTGACGCCGGGCAGAGTCAGCCGCTTGCTGCGCCGCCTCCGCGCCCTGGCGCGCCCGCTCGAGCGCGGCCCGCTCGTCGGCCAACGCCTTGGCCAGACGCGCGGCCTCCCGCTGGACGCTCTCGGCGCGGGCACGGCTGTCCTCGAGCGCGACTTGCTGTTCAGCCAGGCTCTGTGTGGCGCGCTCGGCCGCCTGCCGTGCGTGCTCGGCCGCCTCACGGCGGGCACGCTCCATCTGCTGCTTCTCCTCGGCCAGACGGCGCGCCTCAGCCTCGGCGCGCGCGGCCCGAGCCTCCGCCTCTGCCTGCGCGAGCCGCGCGTCTCGTTCAGCCCGCTCTGCCCGCGCCTCGGCCTCCGCTCGGGCCTTTTCCACGGCCGCCCTCGCCCGTGCCGTCTGCAGCTCGGCGTCCGCTCGGGATTTGTCGGCTTGCGCGGCAGCCTTCGCCGCCCGCGTCTCCGCTTCCGCGCGGGCCCGTGCAGCCTCGTCTGCCTCCTGCCGCGCCACCGCCGTGGCCTGGCGTTCAGCCACGAGTTTCGCAAGGTGGGCCTCGGCGTCTGCGGCGCGCGCGTGGGCCTCCGCGCGCGCCCTCGCCGCCTCTTCGGCGAGCTGACGTGCTCTTTGGTGAGCTTCATTGCGGTCGGACGAGAGCGTGAGCGCCTGGGCCTCCGCTTGCTTGGCGCGTGCCTCGGCCTCTGCACGAGCCCTCACCGCCTCGTCCGCCGCCTTGCGGGCCGCCGCCAACGCGGAAGGCGTGGCCTCGGGCGTGGACTTGGGCGGCGCCTCCCACGGCGTCACCTCGACCACGATGTCATTGCCCTGCGCTTTGACATCGTAGTCGGCCCCCTGCCTCAGCGTCAGGATCACCCGCGCCTTGTGGGGACCGCTCGCGCTGGCGCTGACGTTGCCCACCGCGAAGGTCCCCGCGTCGAAGGGAACCTCGGAACCCGACAACGCCACCCCGGAGACATCGACCACCACGCGGGAAGGATGCTCCAACTTCCAGGTCGTGAAGCTGGGGCGTACGGAGGCCGCGATGACCACGCGTGTGCGTCCGCCGTCTTGCTCCTCGGCCTTGATGCCGCGGAGGTGCCCCACGCGATCGGCCCCGGCAGCCGTCCCTGCCATGGGCCCGGAAAGGCCCAGGACCACCATCAATGCCAGACGCGCCCGCATGGTCACCCTTCGCTTGTTCGGCTTCGATCGGCTCATTGTTGAGCTGCCTCCGGATTGACGAGAATGGCTTTCTCGATCGCGCGGGCCTCGCCCGTTCCCACGACCTCGTTGAGCTCGAGTATCACGCGGTCCCCCAGGATCTTCGTGACCCGGGCCCCCGACTTGGATAGGTAATCGCCACGCTTGACCACCTGGCCGAGCCCCCCGGGGTCGCGGAACATGGCGAGCGGCTTGTCCGTGCCCGAGACCACCGCGATGAGGGAGATCTCCTCCAGGGCGAACTTGTCGAAGATGGCGGGGACGGTACGACGGGCCACGGGCGTCTTCTCGATGAAGAGCGACAGGTACGACCGGAAGGGATCTCGGTTGCCGTCCGATTCGACGAAGTCTTCGTCGCGAAGCACCTTGCGCCTCAGCACGGCCAAGCGCTGCTCCGCGGAGTGAGCCGCGGGATCGGCCGGCGCCACGGGTGCGGGCGCGGGGGGCGGGGCGCCGCCGGCCGCGAACAGATCGCTCGACAAGAGCACCAGCAGAAGCACCGGCCGAACCGGCAGTCTCGATGTCTTGTCCATGTCAGCCCTTTCCCTGTTCCCGATAACGGAAGGTCGCCGCGATGAACCTAGCCCTCAACTTGACGGGCCCTTCCGTCTGCTTGTCCTGAACGGTGCGCTCGGGGGCCAAAGACAGCTCTTCGACGTTCACGATACGACGCAGCTCCGAAACACTCTTGAAGAAGCGCGTGACGGCATGGTAGTTGCCGCGCACTTCCATTTTGACGGGAATCTTCACGTAGAGTTGCTCGGGGAGCTCCTCGTCGATGTTGAGGTTGAGCACCTCGAGCCCCGCAAGCTCGGCTTGCTCCTGGATGCTGCTGATGAAAGATGGGATCTCCTGCTCCCTCGGCAGAGCGCGCAGGATCTCGCGTTGCTTCTCTTGCAGGACCGTCAGTTCGTTGCGGTATGCGAGGTACTCGGTCTTGCGCCGCTCATAGGATTCACGTTCTTGCTTGAGAGCGTCTTGCGCCCCCTGGGCCCGCGCGATTTCGTCCCCCATGTCCGAATAGAACATCGTGTAGTAGAGCAGGCCGAACACGACGGCCACGCCCAAGGTCAAGCCAACCTTGCCGCTGGTCTTCAGCTTCAGGATCTTCGATACCAGCTCGTCCATGTCAGTAGATCACTCCCGTGCTGAGGTTGAAGGTCATGTGCTTGACGTCTCCCTCCCGGTTCGTGGTGACCTGCGAGGTGGATTCGAGAACGACGTTCTGAAAGAACACAGAGGCCTGCAGGCGCTTGAGGAACTCGGCCACGTCTTCGTTCGACTTGGCCGCGCCCGTGATCTTGACCATACGCTCCTGCTCTTCGAAACTCGTCAGCCAGACCCGACGGGTATCCCACGCCGCATTGAAGCCTGAGTTCGGGTCTCTACGGATGGTCTCTTCGTAGGTGAGACGATCAAATGAGGGCCCCTTGCCAGGCGTCAGGATCTCGGAGATCTCGCGCAGCAGGAACACGGGACCTGTGCGCCTCTCTTCGAGCTTCTTGATCGTCTCCTGCTGGCGAAGCAGCTCCTCGCGCTGGGCCCTCACCTTGTCGTAATCGCCCAGTTCCGCCTTGTACCGATCGATCTCGGCCTGAATCACCTGATTGTCGCGGTTGACGGCGTCGAGCTCTCCCTGCACCGTCATGTGAAACACGACGATGCCCCCCACCGCCACCAAGACGGAGAAGGCCATGTAGACGAGCTGCTTCTGCCCGGCGTCGGCCTTCCTTTGCTTTTTTTGGGGAAGGAGGTTTATGCGGATCATGCCCGATCTCCCACCCGACGCAGGCCCAAGCCCACCGCCACCGTGGCCTCGGGGGCGTGCTCGTGAAGGAAGCCCATGTCGAACTTCTTCTCGTCGACGATGAACCGTCGAAAGGGATCCATCACCTCGACAGGCACCTTGGCTCGGGACTCGAGCGCCCTCTGTAGCGACGGCACCTTACAGGCCCCTCCACAGAGGTAGATCTTCGTCACGGAGACGTCACCGGCAGTCGCCAGGAAGAAGTCCAAGGAGCGCTGGAACTTCCCGGCCATGCTTTCCGCCACTTCGGCCAGTACGGCTTCCACCTCGTGGGGAATGACCTCGTGGGCCGCATCGCCTATGGAACCGATTTTCCACGCCTCCGCCTCTTCGCGGCTCACGTTGAGGCGCTTTTGAATCTCTTCGGTGAAGGCGTCACCGCCCATGGTCACGTCGCGCGTGAAGGCGCTCGTTCCTCCCGCCACGATGTTGATGTTCGACAGGGCCGCCCCGACGTTGACCAGCACCACCGCCTCGTCTTGCGGCAAAGAGTAGGCCACCTCGAAGGCGTTCTGTACCGAGAATGCCGCCACCTCCATCACGGAGGGCTGAAGCTTCGCCTCACGCACCACCAGGGAGTAGTCCTCCACCACTTCCTTTTTGGCGGCCACCAGCATCAGGTCCATCTGGCCCTGGCCGTTGCTCTTGTTCAGGATCTCGTGATCCAGGTGCACGTCGTCTTTCGAGAACGGGATGTGGTGCTCGGCCTCCCAGGGAATCTGCTCTTCCAGCTCGTCGGGGGTCATCTCGGGCACCTGGATCTTCTTGATGATCACCGAGTGCCCTGAGATGGCGGTGGCCACGTCCTTCTGCCGGATGCGAAGGTTGTCTCGGAGGCGACGGATGGCCTCCACGACGGCGGCTTGGTTCATGATCGCGCCATCGACGATCGTCTCGGACGGCAAGAGCTCTATCCCAAAGTTCACCAGGTGGATGCCGTCGGAGGCCTCCTTGAGCTGAACCATCTTTATCGAGCTCGAGCCGATGTCGAGACCCACGCAATTGCGAGCCATGCGTCAGTCCTCCCCTCGTAGGCGCCCCTGCGCGAGGCGCTGCACGTTCGCTTCGCGAAGAAGCAAATCATTCGACCCGGAAACACGAGGTACGCGTTCGGATCCATCGACGCTGGTGGGCGCGTATCGGTGACCTTCAGGCATCTGGCTCCTCCGCGCTCGGACGTGAGCCCCCCTTGGCTTCGTCGGCCAGCCCGTAGTCCTTGATTTTGTAGAGCAAAGCGCGGTGGGACACCCCCAGGAGGCCGGCCGCCCGGGTGCGGTTTCCGCCCGCCTCGGCCAGCGCACGCCGGATCGCCGCGACCTCAGCCCCCCGCACCGCGTCCTTGAGGGCCCATGACGTCGCGTCCTGTTCGACGGGGGGGGGCAACGCCTCGAAGGCTTCAGGTCCCAGGCAGTCCCCCTCAGCCAGCACCATCGCTCTTTCGAGAGCGTTCTCGAGTTCGCGCACGTTGCCCGCCCACGGGGCCGCGGCCAGTCCCGCAAGGGCAGACGGTGTCACGCCCTGGATCGCAAGCCCGAGCCGCTCGTTCAAGCGCCGGACCAAGTAAGCCACCAGGGCAGGGATGTCCTGCGGACGCTCGCGCAGAGCGGGCACCTTTACCGACACCACGTTGAGCCGGTAGAAGAGGTCCTCGCGAAACTGGCCAGCCCCCACGGCCTCGGCGAGTTCGCGCGCGGACGCGGCGACCACGCGCACGTCCACCGGCACGGCCTTCTCGTCGCCCAGGCGCCGGACCTCACCTTCTTGAAGAACCCGCAGGAGTTTGACCTGCACACCGAGAGGTAGATCGGCGATTTCGTCGAGGAAGATCGTGCCGCCATGAGCCTCCTCGAAGAGCCCGCGATGATCCCTCGCCGCATCCGTGAAGGCGCCCTTGCGATGGCCAAAGAGTTCCGACTCCAGGAGCGAGGGAGGAATGGCCCCACAGTTGAGCGCGACGAAGGGCGCCGAGGCCCGGGGCGATAGTGCATGCAGCGCGCGCGCCACCAGTTCCTTGCCGGTACCGGATTCCCCCTGGACCAGCACGGTGGTCTTGAAGGTCGCGATCTTGCGAACGGTTCGGGCGAGCGTCTTCATGGCGGGGCTCGTGCCCACCATACCCGGCAGCGCATCGGACCCCGGCGCTTCGGCGAGACGCTGCCGCAGGTCACGGTTTTCTCGGGCCAGGCGCTCTCGTTCCTCGGCCTTTCTCAGCAACAGCACGAGCTCGTCACCCTCGAAAGGTTTCGACAGATAATCGTACGCGCCTCGCTTCATGGCCTCGATCGCCACGTCGCGGCTCCCGTAGGCAGTCATCACCACCAAGGTGGTGTCCAGACCCCGGGCCCGCACTTCGTCGACCAACTCCATCCCGCTGCGGCGAGGCATGCGGAGATCGGTAATCACGACGTCGAACGACTGATCCGCGAGCGCCACCAAGGCCGCGTCCACGTCCGCCGCGCACGTGGTATCGTAACCCTCCTTGCGCAACATGAGCTGCAGCATGTGCCGCACGCTCTCCTCGTCGTCGACGACCAGAACCTTGCGCCCTGGGCCGGCCGTCCGGAGGCGGCGCTCGAGGCCGGCGACGCGTGTCGCCCCCACCTCGTGCACGGCTTTCTCCGAGACCGCCGAAAGCATCATGGAACTGGCCCTCCGTTCGTTCAAACTGAACGGCAGGTGCAAGTCACCCACCGCCTCAGCTCTCTCTCTTCGGCCGGCGAGACGCTGCGGTTTAATCCGTTTTCATCCTAACTTTGCTGAACTCGGCAACTTTTTCCCGCCGCGTGGCCTTCCTGTCACTCCGCTTACGCTCTAAAATGTGGAAATCCGTGGAACCACACAATCACGTACAGCACATCAGGTTTCGACGCCTCCGCCCCAACCGAGGGCAGCAGCCATGAGCTTCGCGGACGCCTGGGCGAAGGTGACGCGGGTGCCCCCGCAGGGCGACGGCGACGCCCGCCCCTTTTACATTCCGGGCCGGCCGGGGCGCGCAGGCATCGTGTGCCTGCACGGCTTGACGGGCACGCCCTTCGAGGTGCGGCCTTTGGCAGAGGCGCTTGCCCGCGAAGGTCACGCGGTGGCGGGGCCCTTGCTCGCCGGCCACGCCCGCACCCCCCAGGACCTGGTGCGCACGAAGTGGCCTGACTGGCTGGCGTCCGCAGAGGCTTCGCTCGACCACGTGCTGGAGGAGACCGGCGGGGCGCCCGTGGCCCTGGTCGGGTTTTCGACAGGCGGACTGCTCGCGCTGCGCCTGGCCAGGCTACGTCCCTCCGCGGTCGGCGCGCTGTCCGTGATCTCCACACCCTTGCGCATGAAGGCCTCGCAGGTGCGGGCGATCCGCTGGCTCAACCGCTTGCCAAAGCGCGTCTGCGAAAGCCCTCTGGGGTACGTTCCCAAATGGGGAGGGCCCGACGTGCAAGATGCTGCGATGAAGGGTCGCAATCCGGGGCTTCCCGTCATGCCCTTGCCAGCCCTCGACAGCCTGCTCGATCTCATGCAGGTGGTGCGTTTGGATTTGGCGTCGATCTCACAACCCACGCTGGTGGCGCACGGAAAAAAAGACCAGACCATTCCCATCGAGGACTCCCTCGAGATCGCAGGTAGCCTCGGGTCTATCGACATCGAACGCCTCTGGCTTCCCCGCTCGGGTCACTTGGTGGGCATCGACGTCGAAAAGCACGTGCTGGCACAAGCTCTGGTCAAGTTCTTCGACCGCCATCTCGCGCCCATGGGTGGCGCCGCAGTGCCGAACCCCGGAGGCGGTTGAGCGACCCGGCCACGCGGGGAAGCGTGACGATCTCTCCTCACGTCTGCTGTGCCCTGACGTAGACTCGCTTTCATGTCTGCCCCCGCGCTCGTGGCCGCAATCGATCAAGGCACCACAGGCACGACCGTGTTGCTGCTCGACCCGCAGGAAAACGTGGTGGCCCGTGCGTACCGGGAACTTGCGCAGAGCTATCCCGCCCCGGGCTGGGTGGAGCACGATCCCGAGGCCCTGTGGCGCTCCGTCACCCTGACCCTGCGGGAGGCGCTGGCCGCGCTTCCCCACCCCGCTGCCGTGGCCGCCGTGGGCCTTACGAACCAGCGCGAAACCGTGGTGCTCTGGGATCGGCACACCGGCGCGCCGGTGGCGCCTGCGATCGTCTGGCAGGATCGGCGCACGAGTGACGCTTGTGGGCGCCTCCGTGATGCGGGTTACGAGGGGCGCTTGCAGGCCCTGACGGGGCTGCTCATCGACCCTTACTTCTCCGCAACCAAGGTGGCGTGGCTGCTCGACGAGACGCCCGGGCTCCGGGCCCGCGCCGAAGCCGGCGAGCTGGCGTTCGGCACGATCGACAGCTACCTCGTCTGGAAGCTCTCGGGCGGGCGCTCACACGTCACCGACATGTCGAACGCGGCCCGCACGCAGCTTTTCGACATCCATCGGCTCGCGTGGAGCGAAGAGCTCTGCCAGCTGTTCGGCGTTCCGCTCACCCTCCTGCCCCGCAGCGGCCCCTCTGCGGGTTGGCTGGCGCACCTCGAGGGCGTCGAGGGCCTGGACGATGGCATCGCCATTACGGGCATGGCGGGCGATCAGCAGGCGGCCCTCTTCGGCCAGGGGTGCGTAAACCCTGGGGATGCGAAGTGCACCTTTGGAACCGGATCGTTCCTGCTCATGAACGTGGGCGACAGCCCCGTGGTGTCGCAGCAGCGCCTGCTGACCACGGTGGCGTGGTCGGCCGCAGGCCACACCCAGTACGCGATGGAGGGCGGCGCCTTCGTATGCGGGGCGCTGGTGCAGTGGCTGCGCGACGGGCTCGGCCTCATCGACAGAGCCGCCGAGGTCGAGGCGCTGGCGGCGTCGGTGCCCGACAGCGCCGGGGTCACCATCGTGCCGGCGTTCACCGGTCTTGGTGCGCCCCACTGGAAGCCCGAGGCGCGGGGCACCATCGGGGGTCTCACGCGGGGCACCCACCGCGGCCACCTGGCGCGCGCCGCGCTCGAAGCCATGGCTTTGCAGAACGTGGACATCGTGCGCGCCATGGAGGCCGACGCCGGCCGCAAGCTCACGGTGCTGCGGGTCGACGGGGGCGCCTCCTCGAACGACTTGCTCATGCAGATCCAAGCTGACCTCCTGGGTGTGCCCATCGAGCGCCCGGCGATGCTCGAAAGCACGGCGCTGGGGGCGGGCCGCCTGGCCGCCGTGGGCGCCGGCCTCCGTCCCTGGCCGGGCGTCCCCGAAGACAAGATCACGGGCGGACTCACCCGGTTTTCGCCTCGCCTTTCGGAGCGAGATCGCCTTTCCGTTTACGAACGCTGGCAAGACGCCGTGAGCCGCACCACGACCGAGAGGGCGCCCCGCGCAACCCCATGACCCGCCCCAACGAAACCGTCCCGCCCCGTTCCCTGCACGTTGCAGCGCTCACCCATCGTGGGCTCGTGCGCGAGAACAACGAAGACGCCTTCGGCGCCCATCCGGACTTGGGTCTCTTCGTGGTGGCCGACGGCATGGGAGGACGCGCTGCCGGTGACGTGGCGGCACGGATCACCGTACAAGAGCTTTCGACCTTCTTCCTGCACCGGGTCTACAACACGCGGGCGCCGTGGCCCTTCGCCATGTCCAAACAGGCCTCGCTCGGTGCCAACATCCTGAACGTGGGTCTGAAGGTGGCCAACGCTTCGATCCGCGCGGCTGCGGCAAGGGACATCGAGCTGCACCGGATGGCGGCCACGGCCGTGGCGCTCGCGATCGGCCAAACGCAGCTGTGTGTGGCCCACGTGGGGGACGCGCGCGCCTATCGCTTTCGCGCGCACAAGCTGACACGCCTCACCCGCGATCATTCGCTCATCGAGGAGATGCGGGCCGCGCGCGCCGACCTCGGCGACGAGGCGCTGGCGGCGATGGCCCCGAAGAACGTGGTCACACGGGCCCTGGGAACAAAAGACGAGGTCGAGCCCACCGTGTACCAGAACAGCTTCTCGCGGGGCGACCTTTATCTTTTGTGCTCGGACGGGCTTTGGGGCGAGGTCCCGGACGTTCGCATCGAGGACCTGCTCGAAGCCGCGACAGATCTGGGCGCCGCCTGCCAGGCGCTCGTGGACGCCGCCAACCGCAACGGGGGCCGGGACAACATCACCGTGGTGCTCTTGCGCGTGAACTGATGACGAACCCTCTCGATAAAAAGCGGGTGGTGATCTGCGCAGGGCCGGGCGGTGTGGGAAAGACCACCACCGCGGCGGCCTTCGGCGTGGCCGCTGCGCGCGCGGGGCTACGGACCGCGGTGGCCACGATCGATCCTGCGCCCCGCCTCGTGGATGCGCTGTCGCTGCCATCACTCGATGCCGAGCTTCGGCCTCTGCCTGCCGCAACCGCGGAACGACTCAACGTGCCCCCCAACCATCTCTTTGCCTCGCGCATCGACACCCGCCAAGCTTTCGCCGAGCTCGTAAGCGACTTTGCAGGTGATCCCGCGCGGCGGGAGCGCATTCTCGCGAACACCCTTTACCAGCAGATCACCACCACGCTCACGGGCGCGCAGGAGTACGCCGCAGCGCTTTCCGTCACGAAGCTCTCCCAAGACCCGCGCTTCGACCTCGTGATCCTGGACACGCCACCCGCTGCAAACGCCCTCGAATTTTTCGATGCACCGGGGCGCTTGAAGGCTGCCATCGAAAGCCCGCTCATTCGTTGGCTGTTGCCACACCCCTCACGCAAGCTCCTGCACGTGGCGCGCATCGGCTCCGGGGGAGGCGTGGTTCTGCGGGCGCTCTCGCGTCTGGTCGGAAGCCACTTTTTGGCAGACCTCGGCGCCTTTTTGGAGGACTTCCAGCCGGTGTTGGGCGGGCTTTCGAGCCGCACCCAAACGGCCCTGTCCGTCCTTCAGGGGCCGAACACCGTGGTGGTTGGCGTCTGCATCGCCGAGCCCCAGGCGATGGACGAAATGATCGGGTTTTCGAAGACGCTCGAGGGGCTCGGTATGGGGCCGCAGGCGTTCGTGGTCAACCGAACGATGCCCACACCCAAGCTGACCGATCCGGACGCCATCGCGCGGGCCCTCGACCGTGTGCCCGTCGTGCCCTGGAGCACGGCCGCCGCGCGTGCCACCGCCGTGCGCGCCGTTGCCGACGCCGCAGACACGGTGGCCCGGGTGGCCGCCCATCAAGAGCGACAGGCCCATAGACTGTCGACCACGTTTCCAGGACGGCGGGTGGTCAAGGTGCCCCTCTTGGCTGCCGGGGACAGCCCCCTGTCGCTGCTCGCAGCCACGGCGGCCAGTCTCAGTCAGTCTGGGCTTGCGCCCGGTGGCCGCAGCAGCTGAGTCCGCAGCGTCCCCGCGGGGGGCGTCAGACGCGCGTTCGCGTGGCCAGAAGCGGCAGGCGACGCAGCTTGCGCTCGAGCGCGTACATGACTGCGGCTTGATGCTGTCGTTTGTGATCGTGACCAAACAGATGGCAAAGCCCGTGAATGGCCAGCCGCTCGAGCTCGGACACCAGCTTCTTGCCCGGGGCACGACGGCGCGCTGTCTCGATCGAGATCACGATATCGCCCAGGTTCACGCCGTTGCCCGCCGGATCGGCTTCGCCACCCAGCTCTTGCAGATGAAAGCTGAGCACGTCGGTCGCCCTGTCCATGGAGCGAAAATCCCGGTTGAGCGCCCGGATCTCGTCGTCATCGGTCAAGACCAACGTGCACGAGCTGCGCCGACGGCCAAGCGCCGCAAGGGCCGCCCGCAGGCGCTTTTCCACCCTGGCTCTCTCGGCGGGCGGCACCACCCCGCGCGCGCGGCCTCGAACCAGCGAATCGACAGGCATATGTTCAGAGCACCGTGGGTGCAGGATACCCCAAGCCCGCTCAAAGTGCAGCCGAAGGATTGTCATCCGGCCCACCCTCGTTCGGGGGCGCATCCTCGGTGGGGGCCCGCCCCGTCCCTTCCCGTGGCATCGGGTCACGAGGGCCGTTGGCCCGGCCGTTCTCCCGCATGCGGTGGCGTTCGTACGCGCGGATCACCTGCTGCACCAGAGGGTGCCGGACCACGTCGGCGTCCGTGAAGTACCGAAACGCGATGCCTGGCACGTTCCTCAGAATGTGAATCGCTTCCGCCAGGCCGCTCGGCCGGCCGTAAGGCAGATCCACCTGGGTCACGTCGCCCGTCACGACCGCCTGCGACTCGAAGCCGAGGCGGGTCAGGAACATCTGCATTTGTTCACTGGTGGTGTTCTGGGCTTCGTCCAGGATCACGAAGGCATCGTTGAGCGTGCGGCCGCGCATGAAGGCGATGGGGGCAATCTCGATGAGCCCACGGGCGATGAGCTGCTCGGCCTTTTCGCCGTCCATCATGTCGAAGAGCGCGTCGTAGAGCGGACGCAAGTAAGGCGAGACTTTCTCCTCGAGACTTCCTGGCAAAAACCCCAGCTTTTCACCTGCTTCCACGGCGGGACGGGTGAGGATGATGCGCTTGACCCGCTTTTCCATGAGCGCACGCACGGCAAGTGCCATGGCCAGGTAGGTCTTTCCGGTGCCCGCCGGACCGACACCAAAGACGATGTCGTGCTCTCGAATGGCGTCGACGTAGTGTTTTTGCGCGAGCCCCTTGGGCGCGATCGGGCGCGCCCGGTTGGCCACCAAGATGACCTCGGAGAGCACCTCCTGCACATCCGCGCCCCCATCGCCCCGCGCCACGCCTGCCGCCCGCCCCACGTCGTCCGTGGTCAAAAAGCGACCTGAACGCGCCAAGGGGAAGAGGCCGTCGAGCACCCGCCGGGCCATGCCCACCTGAGGGCCGGACCCCACGAGCGTGATCTCGTTGCCGCGGCTGTGAACCCGGGCGCCCGTCTCGCGTTCCAGGCGCTTGAGGTTGCCGTTGCGCTCGCCCACCAAGGCCAGCAGAACGCCGTTGTCGTCTATGACGAATCGATCCGTGACATTCACGGCCAGCTCGTCGCCTCCTGCGTCCGTTTGAGAAGTGCTCAAGGCCATGGAAAGCATGGTCCCCCCAAGCGACGTGCGCAACGCCCATCGCAAGCGCCCGGACAGCAAGAGCCGGTTGGCTATACTGGCTGCCCATGCCCAACACCCCCGAATCGGAAAGCTCCGCCCCCGAAGCGCCTCGGGCCAAAGGGCGAATGCCCGAAGCCGAGGACATCGACTTGTCGCCGCTGCCCGGCAAACAGACCGGCCACGCCGTGACCCGCCTCGTGGGATTGATGCAGAGGCTACTGGCCCCGAACGGCTGCCCGTGGGATCGAGAGCAGACCCTCGGCACCTTGCTGCCCTACTTGGTCGAGGAGACCTACGAAGTGGTGGACGCGGTCAATGCCAACGTCGTGGCTGACCACCAAGAAGAGCTGGGTGATTTGCTGCTGCAGATCGTGTTCCATAGCGAGCTGCGACACGCAGAGGGAGCCTTCGGGATCGACGACGTTGCCGCAGGGATCGTGACCAAGCTCGTCAGGCGGCACCCCCACGTGTTCGGGGACAGCGAGGCCAAAAACAGCGAAGCCGTGCTGGCGAATTGGTCCCAGCTCAAAGCCGCGGAGAAGGCCGAAAAGGGAAAGCACGGCGCGCTCGACGGGGTCCCGAAGTCCGCACCGGCTCTGCTGCGCGCCAGCCGCCTGGGCGAAAAGGCCTCGGCCGTGGGCTTCGATTGGCCCACGAGCGAGGGGCCGCGCCTCAAAGTCGACGAAGAGCTCGCCGAGCTCGACGAGGCGATCGCCGCGCGAGATCGGGCCCATATCGAGCACGAGCTGGGCGATGTGTTGTTTTCTCTCGTGAACCTCGCCCGCAAGCTGGGCGTGGATCCCGAGAACGCCTTGCGGGGCACCGCCGACCGGTTCACGCAAAGGTTCGAGCACATGGAAAGCGCGCTGGGCGCGGAGGGCCGCAACGTGCGCGGCACCGAGACCCACGAGCTCGAACGCTACTGGGAGGCCGCCAAAGCGGCGCTTCACGGGGGCTGAAGCCCTTCCGTCAGAGGTTCTTTCCTGCGTTGCCCACCGAAATGCTGGGCCCGAAGATGAACGCCCAGTGGCTGCCGACGGTGTTGCCCATGTCGTCGATGATGTCGTCGCGAAACTCGTAAGATAGCCATGCGTGCACGCCCACCGCGGCGCCCTGCCCGAGAGGGACACGCACGCCCAGTCCTGCGACGGCCGCAAGCGTTGGGGGAAACCCCGAGATCGACTGGCTGTCGGAGATGAGGCCCACGCCCATCACGCCCAGCTCGAGACCGAACAAGCTCTCCCTGCCGAGCTCGTCGAGCATCGTCAAGCGCGACAACACCCCGAAGTTGAGGCGCAATTGTCCGCTCGGCTCGGTCACACGAAACAACCCCGCCGGGATGGCCGCCGTGGCGTACAGCCGAAAGCGCCCACCCTCCACGATGGCGGACCACTGCATGGAGGGCAAACCTGCCCGCAACGTGGGGCTGATGACGTAGCGCTCTTCGTCCACCACGTGGGCCACGCGCACCACGATCCGGTCGAACTGCTCTACACCTCCGCGCACCCAGAACACCTTGGGTTCAGGCGCGGGCCGCAGCACCATGCGCTCGGAGATGCGGGCCTGGGGGCGGGGCGCTCCCTCGGCGCTCGTCACATCGACGTCCAGGACGACCTCTTGCATGCCGTCTTCCGGATTCAGGTTTTCCCGGTGAATGATCACACGACAGCTCTCGCGCGCCTCGAAGGGGATCCGAAACGGCTTGCCCGGAATGAGCTTCACCGCTTGTCCGTGTTTGCCCACGCACACGAACTCCACGAGAGGCGGCGCGTCCTTTCGTTGGGCGGCAAAGGGCGCGGGCACGGAGGCCTGACGGACCTGTCGCTGCACGGCCTCGGGCAAGATGGCCAGATTCGTATCCACCAGCTCGGGTGGCAAGCCGGCAACCCGGTAAGCAAACTGCAGCGAAGCGAACCCTCCGGCCGTGTCGTCGCCTCGCACGAACACTTTGTCGCCCACGCGCCTGATGTCATAGGCCCCCTCGATGGGCAACAGGACGAAGCGCGCGGGCCCCCGGATGGCGTTCACGGCCACGGCGGCGTCACGGTTGGTCGGGATGAAATCGATGCGGCCATGACCGGGCAACTCCACGGCCGCCCGGGGGCGTGGCGCCGGCACGGAAGTGTGGTTCGCCGAACCCACCACCACGGTATCGAGCCCCCGGCGCGTTGCCGTGAGGGTGACCCGCTCGCGGGTGATGCGCTCGGCATGCAGAACCAGATACACGCCGTCTTTTTTCTTGAGCACCTGTTCGACATCAGCATCGGCCCCCGCCACCGACCAGTGCAGCTCCCCCGCGTCGCTGCCGCAGCCTGGATCCATCCGCACGACGATCCGGGGAGACGATACATCACGGAGCAAGGGCCCCGAGACCACCTCCACGGGACAGGACAGCAACGGCAGCTTGAGCGTGAGCTCCTGCTCGAGGCCGTTGTTGCCTCGCACGAACATGCGTGGCCCGAGACGCAAGCGCATCGTCACGTGCGCGTCGGGCCCGCCGATGCCCCGCAGGACCACGTTGCGGTCGACGATCTCACAACGAGACGAACCACATTCAATCGAAGCCACCGCCTCAGGGTAAGCCAGCGGCACGGTTCCCGGTCCCTGCGCCACGTCGATGCCGTCGCGGGTCACCAAACGAGACGGCAACACCACGCGCGCGGGCTTGAGCAAAAAGGTCTCGCGCTCGGCGCGATTCCCGGCGGCGTCGTAGAGCACGGCGTCGGGCGCGGGGTGAGCAAAGGCGGGCAGCCACTGTAGCCGCACATCCGCGGGCAACTGACGCGACACCGGGACCGCGCAGAGCTGCTGCTTCTTTTTGTTCTTCTCCGTCTCGGTGGGCTCGAGGCACGCCTCCACCCGATCTTTGGCGCGTCCTTCGCCCCCCTCGGCACGCGCTTCGGGATCCGGGGATACCACCTGTACCCCCTCGAGCCCGAGCCCTTGTAGCTCGACCCGCCCTTCGCCTGGGTAGAACTGGACGCCACTCGGGTCGATGTAGGGCCAACGGCCCGTCACCACCAACGTGAGCGTGTCCTGACTGTCGGCGCACTTTCCGGGGCTTTCGGCCACCCGCGTCCCAAAGTGCCGGGTCGTTCCCTCTGGAACCTGGCGGGGCGGGGTTACGGTCTTGCCATCACTCTCGAGCGCCCATCCGGGCGGGATGGGCCCGCAGATGAAGCCCCGGGCAAGCACGCGGGTCGGCACGCCCCCTTCGGGAAGCTGCACGATCCGCTCTTGCGCCCAAAGAGCCCCGCTGGTGAACAACCAAGCCCCGACCGCCAGGCACCAGGAAACGCGCAGGGCCCAGCGTCTCGGGAAGCCAGAGCGGGAGATGTACATGGGGAGAGCGGACACCATGGGACGATATCAGGGCGCCCCCAAGGCTGCCCGGGGAAGAAAGGGCCTCGAGGCCTGCGCTTTGCGCTGCCGCACAGCCCGAGCGTCCCCGTGCCTCTAGCCAAGGCGCGACAGGGTCTCCTCCAGCTTTGCCAGCGCCGCCTCGGCGTCGGCCAGGCGCGCTTTGTCTTTCTCGATCACCTCCGGGGGGGCTTTGTCGACGAAGGTCGGGTTCGACAGGCGCTTTTTGTAAAACTCCACGTCCTTTTGCAACTTACCGCGCTCCTTGTCGAGCTTTGCCTTTTCGGCCCCCGCATCCGCCTCCGACTCGAGGAGAACCATCACCTCCACGTCTCCCGCCATGGCCAGCGCGACGGGTTGGCCCGGGGGCTCGCCCAGGCGACGCACGGTGACCTCGCGGCACTTGGCCTGTTCGGCCACGATGGCCTTGTAGCCCTCGAGAATCGTCTTTTTGTAGTCGTCCGCCACGGTCAAAATGACGGCGTTGCGTGAGATCGAGGGGATGTTGCGCTCCGCACGAACCGAGCGAATGGCCGTGACCACCCGCTGCACCAGGTCCATCGATTGTTCGGACGCCTCGTCCTGGAAGCGCACGTCGGGAATCGGGTAAAGCGTGATGACGATGCTCTGGGGCGCCGTATCGGGCTTGGGGAGCTTTTGCCAGATCTCTTCCGTGATGAAGGGCATGAAGGGGTGCAGAAGGCGCATCGCCACGTCGAGCGCCGTGACCAGCGCTCCTTGCACCTTCCAGCGGTTCTCCTGGGCGGCGGGCGTGCCGTCCTTGCCCAGACGGGCCTTCGCCAGCTCGATGTACCAGTCGCAGACTTCGTTCCAGATGTAGTGGTAGATGATCTGAGCCGCGTCGGCGATGCGGTACTCCTCGAGCGCCTTGTGCACATCGTCCGCCACCCGCTGGGCCCGCGAGAGGATCCACCGCTCGGGAAGCTCGAAGTCGGCGCCGTCAGGGCCGTCGGCCGTGCGATCCGCGAAGCGGTTCGGATCATAGTCACCCAGGTTCAGAAGCGCGAAGCGGGTGGCGTTCCAAATCTTGTTGGCGAAGCGACGGGCATCGTCGACGTTCGACAGGGAGAACTTGATGTTCTTGCCCTGAGACGCGTTCGTCGTGAGCCAGGCCAGCGCGAAGCGCAGCGAGTCGGCGCCGTGCTTTTCGATCACGTCCAAGGGATCGATCACGTTGCCCTTGACCTTCGACATCTTCTCGCCCTTTTCGTCGGTGACGAGCGTATGCAGGTACACCGTGCGGAAAGGAACTTTCCCCATGAAGTGAAGCCCCGCCATGATCATGCGGGCCACCCAGAAGAAGAGAATGTCGTAGCCCGTGTCGAGCACGGTGGTGGGGTAGAAGGTCTTGAGCTCGCGCGTCTCGTTCGGCCAGCCCAGCGTGGCGAACGGCCACAGCCAGGATGAAAACCACGTGTCGAGCACGTCTTCATCCTGGGTGATCTCGGAACTTTCACAGTGCTGACATCGAGCGGGCGTGGTCCGCGACACCGTGTAGCCCTTGCAGGCCGCACAATGCCAGGCAGGTACGCGGTGCCCCCACCACAACTGGCGAGAGATGCACCAGTCCTTGATGTTGGTCATCCAGTGGTAGTAGGTCTTCGTCCAGCTCTCGGGGACGAACTTCACCTTTCCCTCTTCGGCCGCGGCAATCGCAGGCTTGGCCAAGGGCTCCATTTTCACGAACCACTGGGTGGACACCATGGGCTCGACCACCGTGTCCGAGCGCTGAGAAAAGCCCACCGCGTGCGTGATGGTCTTGCTGCCGCGCTCGAGCCCCAGCTCTTTCAGCTTCTCCTTGACCGCCTTGCGCGCCGCCTTTGCAGGAAGCCCCTCGAAAGGTCCGCCGCGATCATTGACCTTACCTTCGAGGTCCAGGATCGAGATGAACGGCAGGGCGTGACGCTTTCCGCACTCGAAGTCGTTCGGATCGTGGGCAGGCGTCACCTTCACCGCACCCGTCCCAAAGGTCATGTCGACCAAAATGGGATCGGCAATGATCGGAAACTCGTACCCCAGGATCGGATGCTTGATTGCCTTGCCGATCTTGTCTTGGTGGCGAGGGTCATCGGGGTGCACGGCCACGGCCGTGTCGCCCAGCATCGTCTCGGGTCGCGTAGTGGCCACGACCAGCTCGCCCGAGCCGTCGGCGAGCGGGTACGCGAACTCATAGAGCTCGCCTTGCACATCCTTGTACTCGACCTCGAGGTCCGAGAGCGCCGTACGGCTGCCCACGTCCCAGTTGATGAGCCGCTCGGCGCGATAGATGAGCCCCTCTTCGTGCAGGCGCACGAAGCACTCGATGACGGCCGCCGAGTAGTCGGGATCCATCGTGAACTTCAGGCGGTCCCAGTCGAGCGAGCAACCAAGCGCCTTCAGCTGATCGAGAATCCGGTCACCCGACTTTTGGCGCCACTGCCAGATCTTCTGCTCGAAGGCCTCGCGACCCAGCTCGTGGCGGGTCTTGCCTTCCTTGGCCAGCTCGCGCTCGACGACGGTCTGCGTGGCGATGCCCGCGTGATCCGTGCCGGGCAGCCACATGGCGTTGTACGCCGACATCCGGCGCCAGCGCGTAAAGATATCTTCGATCGTGTTGCCCAGGGCGTGCCCCATGTGGAGCGACCCCGTGACGTTCGGTGGCGGAATGACCATCGACCACGGCGCTTTCGGCGCCTGCGCGTCGGCGTGGAAGTACTTCTTTTCGAGCCAGTGGTCGTACCAGCGCTTCTCGAGGGCGCTGGGATCGTAGGCTTTGTCCAGGGTGTCGGGCGTGTTGGCCATGGTCGCGTGTCTACCTAGCAGAGGTCAAAGAGAGCGGCGCAGTTTAATCAAAGGGCGCACGCAGGGAAACCGCGCTTGCTGCGAGCGCCTGTCTTTAGCCCTTGGGCACGAGGGGGCGACGCCCCGCTCAGCTCTTGCGGCTCGCCACCAGCCGTTCGATCTGCTCCCGGATCAGGATCTCGGCCAGCTCGGGAACGACCTCCCACACCACCTCTTCGATGACCTCGCGCGACAGCTTTGCGAGCGCCTCGTATTCGGGCCCGCGCGCGGCGATCTCGGCGAGCTTTTGGTTCAGTTTTTGTTGAACCTTCGGCTCGCCAGGCAGGGCCCGGCCGGCCGGCGCCGGGACTGACACTACCGGCGCCGGGACCACCTCGGGCGCCGGGACTGACACCGCGGGCGGTACCAAAGGTGTGCGCACGTCGATGACCGGTTGCACCGGGGCGGGACCCTGCGGGGAGGTCGGCACGGGAGGCAGGTCGTCAAAGAGCGCCCGGCCGAGCTCTTCGGACGTCGGCAACGCGCGGGCCGTGGGGCGCTCCGAGGCAGGGGGCGCCGTCATGCCCGGCATGCCCATGATCGTGCGCCCGAAGTCCACCGGAGCGGCGGGGGGCGCTGCGGCCACCCGGAGCGGCACGGATTCAGCGCCTCCGCGCGGCGGCATGACCCCTGGAATCAAGGAGGGGCGCGGGGGCGACTTCGCAACCACGGGTCCCGGCGTGACCGGCGCGGCGGCGCCCGGGGGCGCCAAGGCAGGCCGGAGCGCCGAAGCCGAGGGAGGAGCTGCCACGGAAGACACCACCGACGCAGGCGGCGCGAGTGACGGGCGCGCCAAAGGCGACGGCACCGGGCGGGCAGCGGGAGCTGAGGCGGGGAAAGCACGCGCCTGGGGCGGGGCCGACCGCGGGCCCCCACCCCCACCTGGCGGAGGCGGCAAGGGGCGCGACAGGGGCGGGGCTATGGGGCGAGGCGGCGGCGCCTCTTTGCGTTCGGCCCCTCCGGCCGCCGTGGGTTCGATGGAAAATTCGCCGTAGGACTCCTCGTCCTCGAAGGTCACGGCATCCACCTGCACCCGCGACGTATCCTCGGCCACCACGGCCTGAGGCGTTCCCAGCGCCGCAGCCGGAACGGGCGCGGTGACCGGTGCGGCGTCCGCGCTCAGCGCCGCGGCCACGGCCTCGAGCAGTTTTTGGCTCTCGAAGGGCTTGAGTAGGTGACCGTCAGCCCGCACTTCCGCACCCTTCGTCGCGTCGTACGGGGCCTGATTCGAGGCCAGAATGTAAACGGGAAGGTTGGCGAGCAACGCGTCGGCCTTCAATGCCCCGCACAGTTCGTACCCCGAGCGCCCACCCAGGTTGGCGTCGGCAATGACCAGGTCGGGCCTCTGCTGGCGCGCGGCGGACAGGGCCTGCTCGAAGCTCCGGGCCGGGATCAACGTGACGTCCTCGACCGCGTAGACCATCGCGAAGGCTCGCTGAATCGTCACGCTGTCGTCGGCGACAAGTATACGCTTACCCATGTATCTCCCGAATGCGGCGCAGGACGGCCAACTTCGGCCCCCCTTTATGCTTCCCCCGGATATCACGGAGGCGAGAGGGGGTCAATTCTGGGCGGCGTTGGGACCGACAGAACGACACGCCCTCGCCGCAGAGGCGCGAACGAAAATTCATGCGAGTCTGCTAGAGTCGCACCCGAGGTTGCCGCCCTTCCATGAGCTCGCCGTCCGGTTCCCCCTCCTCCCCCTCCCCGCGCCCTACGCTCTCGTTGGTCCTTCCCATCTACAACGAGGAGGCGGTCATCCCCGAACTCGACCGAAGGCTGCGGGCCTTCTTCGACGGCCTTCCCGAACTTGCGGGAAGCTGGGAGGTGGTCTTCGTGAACGACGGCTCGGCCGACGCCAGTGCCGACCTTCTCGGTGACCTCGCGCGCAACGAGCGCCGCTATCGCGTCCTACATTTCGCTCGAAACTTCGGTCATCAGGCGGCCATCACCGCCGGGCTGGACCGCGCAGAAGGCGATGCGGTCGTCGTGATGGACGCCGATTTGCAAGACCCCCCTGAGGTCGTGCGCGACATGTTGGCCAGGTGGCGCGAAGGGTTCGACGTGGTCTACGGGGTGCGCAGCAAGCGGCACGGGGAAACTCTCTTCAAAAGAGCCACGGCTCATCTCTTTTACCGCCTCATGGCGATGGGGCTCGGCGTGAAGATTCCGGCGGACGCAGGGGACTTTCGTCTGATGAGCCGCCCGGTCGTGCTCACCCTCCGAAGCCTCCGGGAACGACACAGATTCATGCGAGGACTTGTAGCCTGGGTCGGATTTAGGCAAACGGCGGTCTATTACGAACGCCCCGAACGCTTCGCAGGCGAGACGAAGTACCCGTTACGAAAGATGCTTCGCTTCGCCCTTGACGGCGTAACCTCGTTCTCGACCACGCCCTTGCGTATCGCAACCTGGCTCGGGGCTATTTCGGGAGCGGCGGCGGTGGGTATCGGGGTTTGGGCGCTGTACATAAAGCTTTTCACTGACAAGACTGTCCAGGGGTGGACAACGCTCACGCTGCTATTGGCGTTGACGGCTTCGGCTCAGATGCTCGTGATCGGTCTTCTCGGCGAATACGTGGGGCGGATCTACGAAGAAATCAAGAACAGACCTTTGTACATTGTCGCCCGCGAGACCGGTGTTGATTCCGACTCCGCCGAACGGCGCTAACGACGCCATTGAGGAATCGGTCGCGGCGGTAACGCCCAAGGCCGAACCGCCTCAGGATCAGTCTCCTGGCTTCGACGGAAGGTCCCCGAAGACCTTGGCGGCTGCCCTGTGCCAAAGGCTTTTGTCGGTAACGAACATCAAGACGATAGTGCTGCTTGCTGCCATCGGCGCATCCGTCGGGTTCTGCGCGTTTGGTTTTGGCATTCGCCCCAAGCTCGAGGCCTACGTTGGCCAAAACCGTTTGTCGTGGAAGCTCCGGTACTGGCTGCAGTGGACGATGATCGGAGGCGTTATGGTCTCCCTGGTAGCCGCGGGCGCGTTGTGGCTTCGGACGCGGCGGACCCAGCCACAGACAGCGGCTCTGTGGACACGGCGGCTGGCGCCATTGACAGGACTTGCTTTCCTTCCGACCCTCACGGACTCAAGGGTGTGGCAAGGCAACGAACTTGCGATTCTGGTTCTGGTCAATCTCTTTTCACTCACGATTCTCAAGTCGATCGTCACGAGCCAAGACGCGGCCCTCCGATTGAGCGTCTCGCCGAAGCCGCGTTCCGTCCTTCTGATCCGGGTGTCTTGCTTTCTGGAGCGTCAGGCGACCTTTTGGGGACGGCAACAAAAACTTCCGCTCTTGACGGTGTTCGCAGGAGTAGCGGTCTACGCAGTTTACTTTTCATTCCACACGATTCAGACCCACTATCGGTTGGGTACCCAGTCGTTCGACCTCGCCCTCGAAGACAATCTGGTCTGGAACGCGGTCAATGGCGGTCCCCTGTTCAAGATGTCGCCCTTCGGGGGCCCCGACGCCACCCACGCGGGGAACCACCAGACGTATTTCGCGTTCGTCATCGGCCTCATTTATCGCTTCTTTCCGGGTCCCCAGACGCTGCTCATCGTCCAAGCAGTCCTCATGGGTGCAGCGGCAATTCCGCTCTTCTACCTGGGTCGAAGTCGCCTCGGCCCCTGGTCCGCCGCCGCCATTGCCTGGCTGTACCTGCTTTACCCGCCTCTTCACGGGGCAGCGCTTTACGACTTCCACTACTTGCCCCTTGGAACGGTATTCCTATGGGCCGCGCTCGCATTCGTCGAAGCGCGCCGCCCGTTGTTGATGGTCCTATCCATAGTGCTTGCCGCCTCAGTCCGCGAGGACGTCAACGCCATGATGGCGGTACTGGGCCTACTGCTCATCGTGGAAGGAAAGCATGTCCCCGCTGGCCTTTTATTCACGGCGATCGGAGGGCTAGCCTTCGGTATTCTCAAGTTTGTCGTAATGCCAAGATATACGGGTGGACATCAGTCCTTCGTACATCAGTACCAGGATTTGGTTCCAAAGGGGGGAGCGGGGTATCCGGCTGTTCTCGTAACGATATTCACGAACCCCGTGTATACGCTCAAGACGCTGCTGGAGGGCGACAAGCTGATTTACGTCCTACAGATATTCACGCCACTCGCATTTTTTCCTTTGCGTCGCGCAGTCGGATTCCTCGGCTGTTTGGTTGGATTCTTCTTCACTCTCCTGTCAACGCGCTACCCGCCCCAGATCCAGATCTCATTTCAGTACACGACGTACTGGACGACCTTCTTGTTCGTCTTACTTGTGAACAATCTAAGTTGGGTCCGGACAACACTCGATACGACTCACAAAAACCTAAGCCGTGCTTATCTTGCGGTGGTTGTGTGCGCGACGATGGTCTGCTCGTACCAATACGGTGCTCTCCTAGAAACGCGAAATACCCGCGGTGGATTCGGCCAATACAGATTCGGTCTGAAACCAGAGGACCACGAGCGGCACCGACAGGTCTACGAGTTGATAGGTCTCGTCCCCAACGATGCCAAGATTGTCGCTTCGGAGCTGCTCGTGCCTCACGTTTCATCCCGCAAGGACGCCTACACACTAAGAACCGGGTACTTCGATGCCGAGTACGCCTTGTTCGAGATGCCAACTCATGGGGACGAAGGGCGAGCACTCAAGCCAGCTCTTGCGAGCGGAACTTTTGGCGTCGTTGCAATACGAGGTAACTACGCCCTCGCAAAGAGACGCCATCCGAGCACAAAAAACGGACTGGTCCTGGATCGCATTCACGGCGACTGAATTTAGAGAGAAGCACTCGCCGAATCGAAGCTCCGAAGATGCGGTATTGACTGCCCGACGCCTCAACCGAACAAGAGGAAGTGCATCGTGAATCAGTCAGAGAGTCACTCGAAGACAGTGTTTCCCTTGATCCTGACGGGAACCGCATTCCGGCTATGTAGCGAGGGCAACTGAGATGACGAATCACGCCGACTCACCAGTGCGCGCAGGAGTGCTCGAGCGCGGACCGAAGATGGGCCTACGGATCCTCTCCGTATTCGTCTGGATCGCCAGCCTACTTGCAGCCGTGGGATTCTTGGCGGAAAGGGCCATCCCAAAGGAGACGCACGCACTCCTCCGCACACTCGTTGCTCTCGCCCTGGTACTTGGTCCCACCCTGGGCGGAGCGTCAGCTCTTGCTCGAAACGCAGGTGGGTTGCGCCCGCTCGTTCATAGATTGTCGACCGCACCATTAG